>CAIUVX010000066.1 GCA_903902705.1 uncultured Methylococcales bacterium | reverse complement strand
GTTTTGAGTTCCTTGAATACCTCATCCTTGCGCTTGCCAAACACATAAGCCAGCACCGTATTCGTGGCGTGGTCAACGGCGTACCATAGCCAGCGTTGGTTAGATTTGTTACCGACAAGACCATTGTTCGTCCATCTCAACCTCGCAGGCAGCTTCTAGTCTGACTTACAGCCCGCCTTCTGCGCTTAACTCAGACAGCTTGGGGCAGGGTGTTGGCTTTTTTTAATGTGCTGATAATAGTGTTCTTATCGATTTTTAGTACCCGTGCCGTATCACGAATGCCGCTCCCATTGATTGCCATCTCCACCGCCTGCTCTTTGATGCCCGCTTTTCTTTTCGAGTTTTTATATCGCAAAACTGGGTAGGTTTGCGCACCACTTCAAACGCCTGAGGAATGGAGACCTCACTACTGTAATACACCGCACCGTCCGCCCTTGGTATAATGGTCATAATGCCAACACATCACCTCATTTTCATCCGTCCATGCTTTCTCTTGTAGGGTGTCGTCAAAAATCAGACACCCATCCTCTTGCTCAATCTCTCTCTGTCGATTTTCCCCCTTCCATAGCTCTTTTGACGTGTAGTCGCGCTCTGATCAAAATCGCGTAATCTTGTCATGACTGATTTCGCTATCCAGTACCGTCGACAAGCCCGTCGCTGTCGCCAACGGCGACACCCTAACTTGATAAACGGGTTATGCACTTATGATACGAATTCACCCTGTCGTTATTTTTTGGGCAGCGCAAAGTAAAAACGCGATAAATCGCGTCTTTACCAATTTGGTTGCTTGGATTTTTACCATTACCGTTTTTTTTCGCACTTTTCGTGGACAAATTATAGGGTAACGGTTTCGCCCACTTTCGGAATATTGGCATTCCATCCTGTGCGCTGAAAACAGGTTTGTAATGATAGTGTTGCCGATTTTTCACCGTGTATCAGATAAAGACGCGGCTTAGTTGCAAAGTGACTCGCCCATTGTAGTAATTGGCTTTGGTCGGCGTGCGCACTTAACGCGCCTAGAGTATGGACTTTAGCGGCAACAGCCACTTCAGCCCCTAGAATCTTGAGATATTTCTTTTTGCCATCAACAATGGTGCGCCCTAATGTGCCTTCGGCTTGGAAACCCGCGATAATGATATGGGCATTACGTCGCCATAGATTGTATTTAAGATGATGGCGAATACGCCCACCGTTACACATGCCGCTACCTGCAATAATAATCACACCACCGACAATGCGATTGATTGCCATCGATTCTTCCGCCGTTTCGGAATAAATCAAGCCGTGTAGCCATTCATGCCAACCGCGTGGCGCGACTTTGGTAAATTCAGGGTCGTCAATATTAAATAAATCGGTGTTGTCGGCGTAAATTTCACTGGCTTTAATTGCCATCGGGCTGTCTAAGTAAATCTGCTGTTGTGGCAATCCGCCTTGGCGTTGCAGTTTTCCTAACCAATAAATTAAATCTTGGGTACGACCGACAGCAAACGCGGGAATAATGACATTACCACCGCTATGGGCAGCCTCTTTAAGTGCTTCGCGTAATTCGTCTAAGGTGTTGGCTAAGGGTTTATGATCGCGGTCGCCGTAGGTGGATTCTAGCAACAACACATCGGCTTCGGTCAACACGCTAGGATCGCGTAATAAGGGCGATTGGGGATTGCCTAAGTCACCTGAAAATACCAAGGTTTTGCTTTCTTTGCCGTCTTTAATCTGCAAGCGCACGATAGATGAGCCTAAAATATGCCCCGCTTCATGAAAAGATACGTTAATACCTTTGATAATGTTAGTCTCTTTACCGTAGGGTATCGGCTTTCTTAGTTTCAGTAAGGCTTCCACATCCTCCAGTTCATAAAGAGGCTCTAATAATTTTTTGCCAGCGCGTTCTCGCTTTTTGTTTTCCCACTCCATATCACGCAACTGTAGGTGTACCGCATCTTTGAGCAGTAGTTCCAGTAATGGAAAACTAGCTTCGGTTAAATACACCACGCCTTTGAAGCCGTCTTTAAGCAGTTTGGGTAAGCGTCCGCAATGATCCAAATGGGCATGAGACAGCACCACCGCGTCAATATCAGCGGGATTAAACGGAAAATCAGCGGCATTTTGTTTTTCGGTTTCTTTAGAACCTTGAAACAAGCCGCAATCTAATAAAATTCGCTGGTGTTTGGTTTCTAGTAAATAGCACGAGCCTGTGACTTGTCCTGTTGCGCCTAAAAAAGTTAGCGTTGTCATACTGTTACCTTCTTATTAATAGAGTGATTGCCATTAATTATGCCGTTACCTTTTAAAATCATTTGCCATGCTTGCTCGGCGGTTTCGGCGTATTGAATCAATTCCCGATCACAGGCGGTGATTGCACCTTCTTCAACCAGTGCATCGAAATTGATGATTTTTTCCCAATACAGTTGCCCAAATAAAATCACGGGGATACGTTTGACTTTTTTTGTTTGAATCAGGGTCAATGCTTCAAACAGCTCATCCATTGTGCCGAATCCCCCAGGAAATGCCACTAAGGCAATGGCTCGCATTAAAAAGTGCATTTTACGAATCGCAAAATAATGAAATTGAAAACATAGTTCAGGGGTAATGTAAGGGTTAGGTCTTTGTTCATGAGGTAAGACAATGTTTAGCCCCATGCTTTTACCGCCCACATCCGCTGCGCCGCGATTCGCTGCTTCCATAATGCCAGGTCCACCGCCTGTCACCACTATCCACGGATATTTACGTTTTTTAGCTTCTGAGGTAATAATTGCACCTAGTTTACGCGCTTCATCGTAGTAGTGACTTTTCATCGATATGCGCCGAGCAATCGCCAAATCATTAGCCAAACTTAACTCATCAGGGCGTTCATTCCACGCATTTTCCGCATTAATCAGGTCTTGTTGTGCCTCATCATCGCCATGAATCCGCGCACTACCAAAAATAACTACTGTGGATTTAATACCAAGTTCGGATTGCGCTAACTCAGGTTTGAGTAATTCTAACTGCAAACGGACGGGACGCAACTCGTCACGCATCATAAAATCTACGTCATCATACGCCAAACGATAGGACGGTGATTGCGTTTGTGCAATGCCATCATTGTACGAAACATGAGCGGCATCCTCTTTAGCAGAAGGAAAAAGGCTTTCGTTAAGTATTTTTGTTTTTTTAGTCATCGGCATTCCGTGTTAAGGTAGTGTAAAATAGTGTTTTTCAACAAGAAAATCGAAATATCTCAACTGGATGGTTTCGATTACTATCAGATTGATGAAGGCTATTTGACGATTAGCCGCGTTAAGAACTGATTATTTTTTACCAATAGGCGTAGTAGTATGCAGTCAAGTATATCGGCAGTTGAAGTGTTTATCTCCAACACGACAAAATTATTTTTTTCACCCAAGGGGGCTTTATTGAAGCGCGATAAAGTACGCAGTGTACAGCGTAAAAATTTGATTATTTCTACCTTGTGTCTTATGCCTTTGAGTCTGTCCGTACAGGCAATGGCTGAGGATGTTGCAACACCAGCAACCACTAATCTGGCTGTACCAGCAACCAATGTAACCCCCGCAGCTCCTGTGGTTGTTAATGAAATTAGCACTATTATTGCCGCGAAAAAACATCCTTATCTTGCCTTGTCGAATTTTGCCCATCGTGCAGAAGACCTAGATGCACTCTATAAAGTCTCTGGATACAAACCAATTTGGTTAAGCGATGACAGCAAAGCCACTAAGATTATTGGCGAAGTCGTTAAGTTATTGGAAGATGCGTCAATTTACGGCTTAAATGCGGCAAATTATGACACGAAACTATTGCACGAAAAGCTAACGGCTTTAAATCCACCGTTAGATGTGCATAGTAAAGACCTCGCATTGTATGACACCGCTATTAGTATCTCTTTGCTACGGTTTTTGCATGACTTGCATTATGGTCGGATAAATCCTAATGACTTGGATTTTAATATCCAATTAAGACCAGAAAAAACTCTTGATTTGCCTACGTTGATTGCCAACAGTTTGGCGCAAGATACCTTGTCACAGTTACCTGCGGCAGTCGAACCTAAACTACAGCAGTATCAAAAATTAAAACAAGCATTGGCGGCTTACCGTATTGCTGAAAAATCACAGCCTTTTACATTACAGGTTAAATCATCGATTAACCAAGGTAATTCACTACCAAAAAGCGTGGAGCTACAGCAATTCTTAGTCGCAATGGGGGATTTACCAGCAGATAAAGTTGATAATTCAGCGGTGACTTATACCGATACTATTGTTGGTGGTGTTAAAAAATTCCAACAACGGCACGGTATAGCGGCTAATGGTGTGATTAATAAATCAACAGCGACAGCCCTTAATGAGCCGCTAGGTCAACGTATCACGCAAATTGAATTGGCAATGGAAAGATTGCGCTGGCTACCTGAAATTACCGAAGGACGCGCCGTTATTGTCAATATTCCTGCGTTTCAATTATCTGCCTTTGATGATATTACCCAAGATACTCCCACAACAACCATGCGGGTAGTCGTTGGTAAAGCGGCGAAAAATAAAACCCCTTTATTGACAGCCGATATGCGTTTTGTTGATTTTCAGCCTTATTGGAATGTGCCGTTTAAAATTGCCAGAGATGAAATTTTACCCAAATTGATGGTAAATCCTGGTTATTTATCTGGGCAAAACATGGAATTAATTTCACGGTCGGGCAAGAGAATTGGCGGTGAGGATGGAGAATCATTCGCTGAACAAATTAGACAAGGTGCAATGGGTATTAGACAGAAACCAGGAAAAGGCAATGCCTTGGGTAAAGTGAAATTTATTTTTCCCAACAAAAGCGATGTCTATTTACACGATACTCCGTCTGTGTCGTTCTTTAGTCGAGCGCGTAGAGACTTAAGTCATGGTTGTGTACGCGTTGCACACCCTGAAGAACTGGCAAAATTTGTGCTTAAAAACCAAGATGGCTGGGATAATTTTTCGATAGAAAAAGCACTGAAATCGCCTAAAAACCAGCGCGTGGTATTGAAAAATACCATACCTGTATTATTTCTCTATAACACATCGTTTTTTGATGAGCATAATAACCTAAGCTTTTATCCTGATATTTACCATCACGATGCAACCTTGTTAGAAGCTCTTAAAACGCAGACAGATTTATCCGATAAAGTATTGTTTGCTCCCAAAGAAGTAGTACTACCGCCGACAGATGAGCAACCTGTAAACACGACAAACGCAAATCAGATAGCACCTGCTGTTGAATCGGTAGCGACTGCCGATACAAAGCATATTCAATCTGTGACAACTCCAAAAGTGGATTCAACAGTATCTCCATAAGAGCTTATGACAGAGGCGCGATTTATCGCGTCTCTTTAAGAGGCTTTGATAATCAATGGTAGGATTGGACAAGGTCGTGACTGTCAGGAGTCAAAAAAATATATTTTTTGACTCCTTGCTTCGACAGTAAATAGGGGAAGTTTAGATAGATTAGGGTTGCACTTTAATAAATAAAGGCTTGATCTTAATGAAAACAGGGGGCGTGATGCCCCCTGATATTTGTACGAATGTTTTTATAGCAACAGAGCTACTGTAAGTAATTTACCAAGTTCTAACATCACCTGTATCCAGATGTACAAAATTACTACCTGGATAGTAACCTACGCCACCTTGAGCCATGCTAAGTGCGGCATCTCTGATTGTTCTGCTATCAACGCCAGCGATGCGAATGTCGATTGCGCGTCCTTCCATGTGTAAACTATTTCTAGCAACGCCGTGATTGTTTCTGCGTAAATGCGCATTAGTAAACGGTGAGCGATAGCCACAAATAACATGAATAGGTCTTTTGTTAAGACCCAAAGTCGTTTGCAAATCATGCAGTTGATCTAGCAATGCAATATCAACAGGATGCACTTCATCGGTTAAGTGGTCACGGTACAGATGATTAATTTCATGGAGTGCGTCGGGAAGATACCTGCCACGTTCAAAATAAGTGACGTTTATATTGTCACCTGTAGTGGTATTTTGTAAGGCAAGCGATTTGTGCGCTACATTATTACCAAAGCGACTTGTTGCTTGACCCTGCGAAGCAAAGTGATTTTGTGTGTTGCTATGCAAAGGTGTACTGAGGTCTAGTTCGTCACGAGAAGCGAATTCTTGCATATCAAGATGATGCCCTCCATCGTGTTGTTTGTGTAAAGAACTATGAATACGCGAGTTACTGTTGTTTAAAGCGAGTCGATTATCACCGTGTAGGTGATGTTTGCTATCGTGACCTTTGTGTAAAGAGCTGTGAATGCGTGAATTACTGGCAAGCTCTTTGTGAGAGAGGTGATCGTGATGAGTGCTGGCAGTTTTTAAAACTAATCTGTCATGTAAAGAGCTTTTAACGTGTGTGGTCGCGTGTTTTGCGGTGTCTTTTTTGGGGCTAGCTGCATGTGCAATATGTTTAACCGCTGCTTCTGCGATACCAGAGCCACCAATAGCCAACAAAGAACCGTAAGCCATGCGCGTTAGAAAACTGCGTCTTGATGCAATAATGTTGGTTTCGTTAGTAGTCATATTTTTTAGTAGTTGATTTTTCATAAGTATGATCTCTCATGCCTTTTTTATTATTTTGCCCACTTAGTCTTAACCTAATCTTAAATTTATTCTGATATTGCCCAAAATTTTTAAATAACGATCATGATTAAAAAATATATGTAACTACTCACCCCATCAATAGTTCGGACAGTTTTACCCAGAGACTGCCCAGAAATTACAAAGCTCCCGATAACGGGGGGAGAGGGGATTTAATCAAACTTAGGTCGAAACCAAAGTTGTAAGAAATGGCGGTAAATTAATAAGGAATTGAAAAATATAGCTTTATTAAAAATGCTCAACAGGATGGGGGTGGTGTATTAAATCTGTGATTTTTGCTTTTAAGAATGACTGCCAGTCCTGTACAGGACTGGCAGTCATTCAATCCTAGATAACAGGTTTAACCCACCACCATTTGTATTAAACATCTAAAAACAAGCTTTCAAATTGAACATAAAACGAAAGGATTTTAAAGTCATTTTGAGAAACGATGTGATTTTTCAGCTTGATATTTATGCGCGATTGCCCTAACTAGCTATCCTCACATAGACTAAGTGCCTATTATTTTGGTATAGTTAGAGCGTTTTCGACGTGCTTAGGCACACTTTTATTATTAATAGATAGCTCATCACTCTGGAGAAACTCAATGGCAATTAAAGTTGCAATCAATGGTTATGGTCGTATTGGACGTAATATCATGCGTGCGCTGTATGAATCAGGTCGCACTAACGAAATTCAAATCGTGGCAATTAACGATTTAGGCGATTCAAAAACTAATGCACATTTAACCAAATATGACACAGTTCATGGCAAATTCGGCTTTGATGTCAGCGTTGACGGCGACTATATCGTAATTAACGGCGACAGAATTCGCGTTCTTGCAGAAAGAGACCCTTCAAAATTACCTTGGGCTGAATTAGGCGTTGATGTGGTTCATGAATGTACTGGCTTCTTCGCAAGCAAAGAAAAAGCCTCTGCACATATCGCAGCTGGCGCGAAAAAAGTCATTATTTCTGCACCAGGTGGCAGTGATGTTGATGCAACGATTGTTTATGGTGTCAATCATAAAACCTTAAAAGCGACTGATACCGTTATTTCTAACGCATCTTGCACCACTAACTGTTTAGCTCCGTTAGTTAAACCGTTAATCGACGCTATCGGTGTTGAGCATGGTTTAATGACCACTATCCATTCTTACACTAACGATCAAGTGTTGACCGACGTTTATCACAGTGATTTACTGCGTGCGCGTTCTGCTACACAATCGATGATTCCAACTAAAACTGGCGCAGCAGCGGCGGTCGGTTTGGTATTACCTGAAATGAAAGGCAAATTAGACGGTTTTGCAATGCGCGTGCCAACTATCAACGTTTCTGTGGTTGACTTGTGTTTCCAAGCGTCACGCAACACCACTAAAGAAGAAGTTGATAGCGTTTTAAGAGCGGCGGCAGCAGGTCCATTAAAAGGCATTTTGGCGATTAACGATGAGCCATTAGTGTCTATGGACTTTAACCACAACCCACATTCTTCAATTTATGAAGCCTCTTTAACCAAAGTCACTGGCGGCAACTTTGTAAAAGTTCTGTCTTGGTATGACAACGAATGGGGTTTTTCTAACCGTATGTTAGATACCACTGTCGCTTTAATGAACGCGGAATAAATATGCTAAGAAGAACCAAGATTTTAGCCACACTAGGTCCTGCTACCGATAAAGAAGGTGTGCTTGAGGGTTTATTTGCGGCAGGTGTGGACGTAGTGAGAATGAATTTCTCGCACGGGTCAGCACAAGACCATATTGACAGAGCTAACGCTATCCGTGAAATGAGTAAAAAAACGGGTAGACGCGTCGGTATTTTGGCAGATTTACAAGGCCCTAAAATTCGTATTGCTCGTTTTAAAGACACGAAAGTGATTTTAGAAGAAGGTCAAGATTTCGCACTGGATATTAATTTTGATCCGTTGATGGGTGATAACACGCAAGTGGGTATTACTTATGAACCACTGGCGTTAGAAGTGGTAAAAGGCAGTCGTTTATTATTGGATGATGGTCGCATCGTGTTAGATGTGGTTAATGTTGAGAATATGCGTGTTAATTGTACCGTTGTTGTTGCTGGTGCATTATCAAATAATAAAGGTATTAATTTATTAGGCGGCGGTTTATCAGCGGCGGCGTTAACTGAAAAGGACAAAGAAGACATTAAAACTATCGCGGTAATGGGTTGTGATTATGTCGCTATTTCTTTCCCACGTTGCGGTGCGGATTTAGATGAAGCCCGTCGTTTATTGCAAGAAGTCGGTTGTTACGCGGGTATTGTCGCAAAAGTCGAACGGGCAGAAGCGATTGTGCCTGACGTAATGGATGAGATCATTCTAGCTTCCGATGCAGTGATGGTCGCGCGTGGTGATTTAGGCGTGGAGATTGGTGATGCGAATTTGCCAGCGGTACAAAAGCTATTGATTAAACGCACCCGCGAACTTAATCGTATTGCAATTACTGCCACGCAAATGATGGAATCGATGATTGATAATCCAATTCCAACGCGTGCCGAAGTATTTGACGTAGCTAATGCGGTTTATGACGGTACTGATGCCATTATGTTGTCTGCTGAAACTGCGTCGGGTAAATACCCGATTAAAGCCGTTGAAGCCATGCACCGTATTTGTATTGAAGCTGAAAAACAAGCGATTGTGCGAGTCTCGGATCATCGTGTCAATATTCAATTTGAGCGTGATGATGAAGCGATTGCTATGTCAGCTATGTATATGGCGAATCATACCAAAGTTAAAGGCATTGTTGCCTTGACTGAATCTGGTTCAACACCGTTATGGATGTCACGCATTAGCTCTGGTATTCCTATCTATGCGTTTAGCCAGCAAGAAAAAACCTTGGGTAAAGTCACGTTGTTTCGCGGCGTATTTCCAATGTACTTCAAATTGGGTGAAAATCAAGACCATGCTGAAGTAAATCGTAATATCGTTAAAGAACTGAGAAAGTGGAATGCAGCTAAAGACGGCGACAAATTCATTATCACTAAAGGTGATTTGAATGGCGTTGAAGGCGGCACCAACGCATTAAAAGTAGTTGTTGTAGGACAAGGTTTAACACCTTAAGCTTAAAAACCTTCGAGGCTTAGAAACCTCGAAGGTTTAAGTTAAGACTAATGCCATTACCAACTAACATCCAACGTATAGATATTTCAGCTTTTTAAAACCAGAAAGGTTTTCTGTCTCATTTTCCTGTCCATAACAGTTGCCATAAACTACAGAAAAACCATAGCTATGTATTTTCTGTACTATTGGTTGGATACTGTACGATAAAATCATAAAGCTAATCGCAAGTTTCACTTACTACACTAGCATTGTCGCAAGCGATGCTACGCGTGTTAGTATGATGCACTTTTTAATCTTGAGCTTAAACCAATATGCAACGTATCGCTTTAACATTGGGAGAACCTGCGGGTATCGGCGTTGATTTGTGTATTCAACTGGCGCAACAGGATTTATCCTGCCAACTGGTTGCAATAGGGTCTCCTGAACTAATAATTGAACGAGCGGCGATGTTAGGGTATCCGCTACAACTCCATGAATTTAATCCTGAGTTATCTGCTACGGCACACAGGGCAGGGCAGCTAACAGTTTTACCTGTGACACTCGCTAAACCTGTGCAATGTGGGAAGTTAGCTATGGCGAATAGTGCGTATGTATTGGAAACACTGAAATTAGCAACGCACGGTTGTATGAATGACGTATTTGCGGCGATGGTCACAGCACCTGTACATAAAGGTATTATCAATGACGCTGGGTTTGCGTTTAGCGGTCATACTGAATTTATCGCCGACATCACAGGTGGACACCCAGTGATGATGCTCGCTACCGAAGGTTTACGCGTCGCCTTAGTCACTACCCATTTGCCATTGTCAGAAGTCAGTAAAGCCATTACCGCGCCACTATTAGAAACTGTATTGCGGGTGTTGGAACACGATTTACGCACCCGCTTTCATCTACCTAATCCTAAAATTTTAGTCTGTGGTTTAAATCCTCATGCGGGTGAATCTGGGCATTTAGGACGTGAAGAAATAGAAATCATCAATCCTGTACTGGAAGATTTACGCCAACAAGGTTTTAATCTGCATGGTGCGTTACCTGCTGACAGTTTATTTACTGCGAAATATTTGGACTCAGCCGACGCGGTATTAGCGATGTATCACGATCAAGGTTTACCCGTGTTGAAATACAAAGGCTTTGGTCGTGCGGTGAATATCACCTTGGGCTTGCCGATTATTCGCACCTCTGTCGATCATGGTACAGCGTTGGATTTAGCAGGCACAGGTAAGGCGGACATGGGCAGTTTGCAATATGCGTTACAATGTGCGCTAGGGATGAACAATGAGTTTTGATGAGTTAGGTTTCGAGATGACAGATAGTGTGCTAACACTTGAAACTGTACAAACATTACTTGCAGAACTTACGGAATTAACAGTGAAGCCTTTAAGCGGTGGTATTCGTCGTATTGAACAACAGGTCGAACAAGTAGCCACATTAGCAACATCGGTCGAGTTGTTAGCTATTGCATGTCGCTACTTATCAAGTCAGCCAAAATTGGTTAGAGCTATTTATTTTGATAAATCACCAATAAACAATTGGCTAGTGTCTTGGCATCAAGACAGAACGGTATCGGTGTCGGAACGCTTTGAAGCCGAAGGTTGGAAACTTTGGACATTAAAAGCAGATGCTTGGCATGTTCAGCCACCA
Source organism: uncultured Methylococcales bacterium (assembly GCA_903902705.1). GTDB lineage: Bacteria > Pseudomonadota > Gammaproteobacteria > Methylococcales > Methylomonadaceae > UBA4132. Next base: position 25,888 of record CAIUVX010000066.1, on the reverse strand, counting down.
CTTGAGGTGTTGGAGAGAATGGTGACGATTCGTCTCCATTTAGATGACGCAAGGATAGCAAACGGTTGTCTTAAAATTATGCCTTGTTCTCATAAGCTTGGTATTTTGCCGACTGGAACTGTGTTAGAGCATATTATTCAAGAGCAAGTAGTTTATTGTGAAGTACTAGCTGGCGATGCAGTAGTGATGCGACCACATATTTTACATGCTTCGGAGAAGTCTAGCGAATCGCTTCCGCGTAGAATATTGCACTTTGAATATTCAGATTACCAATTACCGACTGGCATTAGCTGGTCATCATAATTTCAACTGTTTATGCTGTACGACAATACCTATATTAGGTTTTGGCAGTATAAACGTGGAGTATTATTAGATGAATTTTCATGCTAGTTCAAGGGAACTATAAAACAGGATACAACCATGATTCATACCCCCCGCAAGCGTTTTGGGCAAAACTTTCTCCATGACCACCGTATTATTGACAGCATGATTGCCAGTATCGAATCTAAGCATAATGAACATTGGGTGGAAATAGGACCAGGTCTAGGCGCGTTAACCGAACCGTTACTTAAACAAGGTGTGCGCCTTGAAGTGGTAGAACTGGATAGGGATTTAGTGGTGGTGTTGAAAGATAAATTCAAGCACTATGAGAATCTACATATTCACAGTGCTGATGCCTTGCGTTTTGATTTTTCTGCGTTGGCAGTGAATGGCAAACTGCGGATTATCGGTAATTTACCGTATAACATTTCTACACCGTTGATGTTTCATATCTTGGCGAACTCGGCTTGTATCGAAGATATGTTTTTTATGTTGCAAAAAGAAGTGGTCAATAGAATTTGTGCTGAGCCGAATAGCAAACAGTACGGGCGACTCAGTGTGATGATGCAATATTATTGTGACACGGAATGGCTATTTGATGTGCCGCCTGAAAGTTTTGATCCTGTGCCTAAGGTGATGTCGGCGATAGTGCGCTTAGTACCACATATTCAGCCACCTGTGCAGGTGAATAGTCTGGCGAATTTAAACACCGTGGTAACGGCTGCTTTTTCCCAGCGGCGTAAAACCTTGCGTAATTCCTTGAAAAAACTGATAGCAGAACAAACGATGATTGATTTAGGCATTGATCCTATCTTGAGAGCGGAAAATATTTCGTTGAGTGATTTTGCTAAATTGAGTAATGTGTTTGTGCCTGTGACAATCTGACACGCGGCGATTTGCCACATTCCATTCTTCATTAGGAATCGCTAAGATATGTCAACTCTTGAGATGCAGTCTTCCTCCTCGGAAAGTTAGAGTTTTATATCCTTCTCTTTATAATGCGACCTGTCACTGATTGGTTGCATTTTTTTTTGTCTTAGATTTACCGCTTATAATATAAGCCACACGCTGTCATCTTTTAATAATCAACAATATACCCTTAGTTTTTAACTGCGACAATCTGTCACGCGACAATTTGCCACATTTACTTCTTTACTAACTACTACTATGATGATACCAACTCTTGAGATGCAAACTTCCTCCTCGGAAATCAAGGTTTTATATCCTTCTCTTATAATGCGACTTTTCTTACATAAGTCGCATTTTTTTTGCCTGCTGTTTTAGCAAAGATGTTCATTAGCAATCGTGGTATTCATAAAATCGATAATCTGTTGCGAGTCATTAAAGTTGCTGTAGGCTAATAACAACTTGACGAAAGCTGCTTCAATCGACAGATTCCACAGCACAATCGCTCCATGTTCTATTAATAGCCGTGTACTTTGATACGCGTCCTCAGAATAAATGGCGGGGGCAAGATAGACCGTAATATTTTCCGCCTTACAACGCTGAATAAATTCGACTAATGAATATTGTTCGCCCCACTGTGTAGTCGCACAAGCCGTCCCTGAGTGATATAAATCATGTAATACGGCATCGGTTTGTTGCAGGTTAATGGTTCGATAATCTAAGCTGGGATAGGGTTTTATCATCGTTATACGAGCATCAAACTTTGCTTGCAAAGCAACGACTGGCTGTTGTGGCTTTGTGATAGGCGGGTGTACCGCAAATCGCCGATTCTCCAGTGTCTGAAATCGCTTATTATCAAGTACCGTATCAAACACCATCAATGGATTATTTTGTACGCTGAAAAAGTCCGAACTCAATTGTAATGAACACGTCAAACGTGCGCCTTGATGCACTAGCATTATGTGTTGTGGATTACGATACGGGACAAACACACCCGCCGCTTGGTTTTGGCGTATAAATTCCACGGCACAGCAAAAATTACTCAACCCATTAGCTCGATCATCATCCAGCGGATAATTACTAGACACTAATAGCAGGGGGATTTTCAGTGCGTGAAAATAAAAACTCAAGGCGCACGCAGTATAAGCCAGCGTATCCGTGCCGTGCGTGATGATAATGCCGTCGTAGTTTTCGGGCTGTTCGGCTTCAATGGCGGTAATTAACGTTTGCCAAACACACGGGGCGAGATTTTCACTCAGTATTTGCAGTGGTTGTACGCAGTGAAAGTGAATATCGGTGTGTTTATCCTGTTGTTCAAATAACTGCAATAATTTGAGTTGTGCAGTGCTAGTGGTATTAATCGACCCTGCATGAACACTCGATCCGATAGTACCACCCGTTGATAGCAATAAAATATTTTTCATGATGTCGTTCCCGTTTAAATTATTACGGAGATTCAGCCAAAGTCTGACCTTCATAAGAGCTGGTATAATATAATACTGTGTTAACAAACCCTGACATTAACATGAAAATATCTTTAATTGTCGCGATGGCAAGTAATCGAGTTATAGGCGATAACGGTGCGATGCCGTGGTATTTATCAGCCGACCTAAAAAAATTTAAACAAATAACCACAGGTTTTCCTATCATCATGGGCAGAAAAACCTATCAATCCATCGGTAAACCCTTGCCTAACCGTACCAATATTATTATCAGTGGCAATCCACAATATCAGCCAGAGGATTGCGTAGTATTTAATAACATTGATAGCGCGTTAACATACGCTTGCCAATTGGCGGAGCAAGTGTTCATTATCGGTGGTTCTACACTTTACCAAACCTTGTTGCCACTCGTTGATACCCTGTATATCACCCAAATTCACCAAGAATTTTCAGGCGATACTTGGTTTCCTGAGTTTAATAGTCATGATTGGGCAGAAGTGACCCGCGAAGATATTGATGATGATGCCAGTGTTCCCTTTAACTACAGCTTTTTGCAGTTGGCAAAACTCAGCAAAAACCCTTAAAAACGGTTAAAATGTTCGGACATACGACAATCCTACAATAAAGCAACAAGCTTGGTAGCTATCATGCAAACACACTATAAGACGGATGATTTGAGAATTTGTGGCATTAAAGAAGTTATTGCACCTGTACAGGTTCACGAAGAATTGCCGATTACTGAAACGGCAGCACAAACCACCGCACAGGCAAGAGCCGATATTCATAAAATTTTAACAGGTCAAGATGATCGCTTGTTGGTGATCGTAGGGCCCTGCTCTATTCATGACCCAGTGGCGGCTAAAGAATATGCTCAATTACTAAAAGCCATTAAAGATGAAACCAAAGACGATTTATTAATTGTCATGCGGGTTTATTTTGAAAAACCGCGTACCACCGTGGGTTGGAAAGGCTTAATTAATGACCCTGATTTAGACTCCAGTTTTAATATTAATAAAGGCTTACGCATTGCGCGGAAATTATTATTGGATGTCAATGAATTAGGGATGCCCGCCGCAACGGAATATTTAGATTTAATCACCCCGCAATATGTCTCTGATTTAATTGCGTGGGGAGCAATTGGTGCGCGTACCACCGAAAGTCAAGGGCATAGAGAACTCGCCTCAGGCGTGTCCTGTCCAATTGGTTTTAAAAACTCTACTGATGGTACGATAAAAATTGCCATTGATGCGATAAGCGCGGCAATGAGTCCGCATCACTTTATTTCTTTGAATAAAGCAGGACATTCAGCCATTTTTTCTACCACAGGCAATGAAGACGTACACATCATTTTACGCGGCGGCAATGATCGTCCAAATTATGATGCCGTCAGCGTAGACCAAGTGGCAGAAGGTTTAGAAAAAGCCTATCTCCCAACCAATATCATGATTGATTTTAGTCACGCCAATAGCTTAAAACAATGCCATCGTCAATTAATTGTTGGTGATGATGTCGCTGGGCAAATCGCCATCGGTGATGAACGTATTATGGGTGCGATGATTGAAAGCAATTTAAAATCGGGTAGCCAACACGTTGTCGAAGGGCAACCGTTAATTTACGGAAAAAGTATTACTGACGGCTGTTTGTCGTGGGAAGAAACAGTGCCACTACTAAAAACTTTAGCCAATGCCGTACAAAAACGCCGCTTAGTCAAAGCAGAAGGAGGATCAATCGAATGAAAATTTATGTCAATGGACAAAGCCGTGAAATTGCTGAACACGCTCATGTGAGTGATGTGATTGCCGATTTAGAACTGACAGGCAAAAAAATTGCCGTCGAACTGAACCAAGAAATACTGCCCTTTCAACAGCACGCTACCCAAGTGCTGCAAGCAGAAGACCGTTTAGAAATTGTTCATGCCATTGGTGGCGGACAAGATGATTCCTTCGTATTGGCAGGAGTCACTTACCATTCGCGCCTATTAGTTGGCACGGGCAAATACAAAGACCTAGAAGAAACCCGTTTAGCGATTGAAGCCAGCGGCGCACAAATTGTCACCGTTGCGATTCGTCGTACCAACATTGGACAAAATGCAGGTGAACCTAATTTATTGGATGTTATTTCTCCTGATAAATACACCATTCTGCCCAACACCGCAGGTTGTTACACCGTTGACGAAGCGGTCAGAACTTGTCGCTTAGGTAGAGAATTATTAGGCGGACATAAACTGGTCAAGCTAGAAGTGTTAGCGGATCAAAAAACGCTATTCCCTAATGTTGCCGAAACTTATCTAGCCGCTGAAATTCTAGTCAAAGACGGTTTTGATGTCATGGTTTATACCAACGACGACCCAATAGCCGCCAAACGCCTAGAAGAAATCGGCTGTGTTGCCGTCATGCCACTCGCCGCACCTATCGGTTCAGGTTTAGGCATCCGCAACCCTTACAATATTTTAACCATCGTCGAAAACGCCAACGTGCCAATTTTAGTCGATGCAGGTGTAGGTACAGCGTCCGATGCCGCCATTGCAATGGAATTAGGTTGCGCGGGCGTATTAATGAACACCGCGATTGCTGAGGCTAAAAATCCCATACTCATGGCTTCGGCTATGCGTAAAGGTATAGAAGCAGGCAGAGAAGCCTATTTAGCAGGTCGTATGCCCAGAAAACGCTTCGCCTCCGCCTCTTCGCCGATAGATGGTTTGTTTTTTTAATTCCACCATGTAAGTTGGGGTGATGTAAGAACCCCAGCTTTTACAATATTCACGAAAACTTTATGCTAACCATCGACCTTGAACCTGAGTTAGAAATGACTTTGATGAATCTGGCTGAGTAAGAACATATTAATAGTTAAACCGTTTGTTAGCGAATGAGCCAATACAAGAAAGACGACAGGATAATGCTTAATACTATTGGATACCACCGCGTTATTAGCTTATTTACAATATAAGGATGACATCGTATGAACGATATTTTTATCACAGCAATTGAAGTTAAAAAAGTTCGTAATATTGAGAATTTTATTATTCCACTGAGTGAGACTGAGCGAAAACATTTAATTATTACGGGCAAAAATGGCAGTGGTAAAACGAGTTTGTTATTGGAAATAAATAAGTTTCTTGAAGCATCTGCACAACATTCAGATGAATCTTTAAGAAACTGGAAGAATGCCATAGAACATAATGAAAAATCCATGCAAACTGGTCAATCTAATCAACAACAAAAAGAAAATATAGAAGTATTCAAAAAACAAATTGATTGGTTTGGAAATACGAATATTTATTTTAAGAATCAAGATTATGTGACATCTAGTATTAAAGATGGCAATTATCTTTTAACGTTTTTTGAATCGAAAAGAATAGTTGCTACAAATATTCCAACGGGTATTAGTAAAGTTGAATTAAAGAAAAACTACAATACAAAAGAACGAATAAACCAGAGTTTTATTCAATATATAGTCAATTTAAAAGCCGAGCGTTCTTTTGCCAAGGATGATAATGATAACGAAGTGGCAAAAAAAATAGATATATGGTTTGAACGCTTTGAAAATCAGCTCAAAGATTTATTTGATGCCCCTGATTTACAATTAGTTTTCGATAGAAAAAACTATAACTTTCATATTCAAATAGGCAGTAATGAGCCTTTTTCATTAACAGAATTATCTGATGGTTATTCAGCAGTATTAACTATAGTGACAGAATTAATTTTGCGCATGGAAGCAACGGGAAACAAAGCCTATGATATGCAGGGCGTAGTATTAATTGATGAAATAGAAACCCATCTCCATGTTGCGTTACAAAAAAAAATTATGCCGTTTTTATGTGCATTTTTTCCTAATATTCAATTTATTGTTACTACTCATTCTCCGTTTGTTTTATCGTCTATCAGTAACGCAGTCATCTGTGATTTAGAAACCAGAGAAGTGATTACCGATTTATCAGGCTACTCCTACGATGCCTTAGTAGAAAGTTATTTTAATACTGACAAATATTCAGAGGAAGTTAAGAAAAAATTACAGGATTTTGAATGGCTTACAGAAAAAACTGAATTAAGCGAAGAAGAACAAGATTTATATGATGATTTAAAAAGTTATTTTGATAATTTACCCACCTTTCGAGCTGATGAATTGGCTGTTAAATTACAGCAAATACAATTAAAAAAATTAACTCGTAAAGGCTGATGTAATGCTGTATTTTGAGAAATCACAACCTGCACCCGACTGTTTAGCGATAGAGAAACAAAAATCCAATGGCGATTATAAATGTGGCTGTGTATTGGAAAGACTGAAAACAGATTTCAAAAATAAATGTTATATTTGTGAAAGCAAAGCTCCGTCAACTATCAATGTGGAGCATTTTAAATCACATCAAGGCGATAAAAACTTAAAATTCGATTGGAATAATTTATTCTGGTCTTGTGGACATTGTAATAATACCAAACTAGCTAAATTTGATGATATTTTAAACTGCACCAATCTAAATGATTCGATAGAAAATAAACTCAATTATGACTTTAAGCCGTTTCCGCGTGAAAAAGTAAATATAACGATTAATAGTAATGATGATAAAACACTGCAAACACAAACATTATTATTAGCTGTTTTTAATGGCACAACAACACTTAAAGAAATTGAATCAGATAATATTCGCTCTGCTTTGTTAAAAGAAATAAAAGACTTACAGGAGTGGCTTATTGAGTATTTTACTGATACAAATGATGAGCAAGAAAAAGATCGCTGTTTGAGAAAAATAAAGCAACATTTAAACAGATCGTCCGCTTTTACTTCTTTTAAGCGTCAAATCATCAAAGATAACGGTGAATTATTTAAAGAGTTTTCCCATTATTTTGATTGAACATACGCATCGCCTTCCTTTCAACTAAAGCACCCCTTCGTTTTATTAACCCCCAATTTTTGGTACGCAATGCGTACCCCACACTATAACCTATGACCGATTTAGAACCTACCACCCCACACCGAATTCGTAGTTTTGTCCGCCGTCAAGGGCGTATCACGCAAGCCCAGCAGTATGCCTTGGATAATGATTGGCAACGCTATGGTCTTGACCCGCAAGTGAATTATGATTTTACTGACGTTTTTGGACGTGACGCGCCATTAATTATTGAAATTGGCTTTGGTAGTGGCGATAGTCTTGCTAGCACGGCGGCGGCGAATCCGAATATTGATTATATTGGTATCGAAGTACATCTTGCGGGGGTTGGGCATTTAATGATGCTGTTAGCGCAACAAGGTTTAACGAATGTGCGGATTTATTGTCATGATGCCATTGAAATTATTGAACAGAAAATCCCTGACAATCGCTTAACGGGCTTGCATTTGTTTTTTCCTGATCCGTGGCATAAAAAGAAACACCATAAACGCCGTATTGTGCGCCCTAGTTTTGTGGAATTATTACTGAAAAAACTGAAAACAGGCGGTTATTTTCATGCCGCAACCGATTGGCAACATTACGCTGAGTCTATGTTGGAGATATTATCAGGCGATGGTAGGCTTCATAACACAAGTACGACGGGTAATTATTGTGAACGTCCAGATTACCGCCCACTGACTAAATTTGAGCAACGCGGTTTGCGTTTAGGTCATGGGGTTTGGGATTTGATTTTTAAAAAATAAGCAGTAAGAAAGATTTTTTGTGAAGCGCGATTTCAATCGCGCCCACAATCACATAATCCGCACTGTAGGCGATCAATCAATTATTACTGTCTGTGGTATAGGCATCCAGTCGCATTCCACGAATCATCATAGTTAATTCATCTCTTTGACGTTTTAACGGCTCTACTTGTGCTTGAAGATGAGCAATATTTTCCGCAACATTGTCTGTTGATTCGTTAATTTTTCTTAACATTTGCAGACGGTTTTCAATTTGTTTTTTATGATCTTTAATTTGCTGCATCAACGGGGTTAATGCGGTATTTCCCCACGCAGTTGAATCTTCATGCGCTTGTCTGATAACGCCTCGCGCATTGGAGATTAGGGTACTATAAAGATTATGAATGACGATACTTTGCTCAGTCATTGCAGTTTTTGTGCTAGAGCGAAAAATTTCACCTTCTTCAAAAATCATTTCTAATTCGACTTGATAGGGCTTGATAGAAAATAACTTAGGTTCAATTTCTTCAAAACCGTATTCGTCTTTAAATTTCTTATGAATCGCCTTCACTAAGCGGCTGGTTTCGGCAGTAATTTCAATGGCGTTTTGCAATAAATCACGCAGTTCATCAAACAATTTACGGATATTTTGTTTCATACCGTAAGTGGTCATATTACTGGCTATTTCGCGTCTTGCTTTTTCGATGATGATATCGACTTTTTCAGGGTCGAATGAATCAATCAGCATTTTGGCTTGAGTAATAAAAACGCGGCGACTAGCTTGAAAGTTTTCAATATTCGCCATGTAAATATTTTGTTTATCGCGTGTTTCTGCCATCAACTTACCAGTCATATCCTGATTTTGAAAGTCGATTTTTTTGAACTCTTCAAGCTGCTCTACGGCATGAGTTAAAGATTTATTAGTTAAATGAGAAGACTCATTGAGTAAAAACCCCATGTCTCTAACTACCGTTGCCATTAATATATTGCGTTTTTGTTTCAATATATTGGTAGCAAGATATTTTTCGAGTGAAGCTAAGCGGCTTCTTTCAAACAGAACGGTATCTGATTTGACTTTGGCTAATAAGGCTTGCTTGGCTGAAACAGGAAAAATAGCATTTTCATTTATTTTTAAAATTGCCGCAGAGGTTTTAATTTGTGAGTGTATAGATTCGTCATAAGCGGCTGCACCACCAATGTCATCCCACATAGCATCGATTTTATTCATAACCACTGCTAAACCTTGTTTTTTACCGCCACGCGCCAGACAAATATGATTTAACCACATTTCTAGGTCACTTTTGGTTACGCCTGTATCCGCAGCAAGTACGAAGATAATAGCCTGCGCACTGGGTAACATATTTAGCGTCAACTCTGGTTCTGTGCCTAAGGCATTCAAACCAGGGGTGTCGAGTATCGACAAGCCTTCTTTCAGTAATGGATGTGGAAAGCTAATAAGCGCGTGTCGCCAGCAGGGAATCTCTACCACTGTTGGATTGATTAGCCCTTGTTCTTTTGCTTCACGCTCATTCCATAAGCCCAGTTCGTCAGCGACTTCACGCGGTACTTTTTTGACTGCAACCAGTTCTTTGAAAGCTTCCTGCATTTGTCTAGGTGAATTGCCATTCAAATCATGATGTACCCAGCGATCAGGCATTTGTTTAAATTCAGCTAGCGTGGTGTTTTCAAGACGTGTTTCAATATTGAGTAACCGAATATAACTGCCGCCTGCTTCATCATAAAACAGTTCGGTAGGCGACATGGTGGTACGTCCAGGAGCGGACGGCAGTAGTCTAACGCCAGTTTCAGCAAAAAATAGCGCGTTAATCAGTTCAGTTTTACCGCGTGAAAACTCAGCAACGAATGCTAAAGTAATACGATCCGATTGTAGATTATTAAGGATATTTAAAAGAGTAGTCGTGCTATTGGCATCAGTCATATCATAGCGCGTACGCCATTGCTGATACATCTCTATAGATTGCACCAATTTTGCACGCCACAGCGAATACTCGTGCATTTGATTTTTAAAATCCAGATTACTCATGACCAGCCTTTTGTACTAACACAATTCTATATAGTGAGTCGAAATAACAGATTAAAGATATTTTTAAACAATTGTAGTCTATATCTTAAGTTCTGTTAAATCGAGGTAGCTTTATTTTTCAGACGCGACTGTTATAAAATACCATAAAGCTGCTGATATGCCTTGATATTGTTGACTTGATCGCTAGCATTAGCCGTTAAATAATCAACAATATTAGCAAGGCTAACAATTGAAACTACGGGTATGCCGAACTGTTGTTCGACTTCTTGAATAGCAGAATTATTATTTTGCCCTTTTTCTTGTCGGTCTAGGGCGATCAATACGCCTGTAGGTACTGCACCAGCCTTATTAATGATTTCTATTGATTCTCTGACTGATGTACCAGCGGTAATCACATCATCGAGAATGATGACTTTGCCCTGTAAAGGCGCACCCACCAAAACACCGCCTTCACCATGATCTTTTGCTTCTTTGCGATTAAAAGCAAACGGTATATCTTCGCCTGCTAATTGCGCATAGGCAATGGAGGTTGCGCTTACTAAGGGAATGCCTTTGTACGCAGGACCATAAAGAATATCCACGGCAATGCCTGATTGAATTAAGGCTTGTGCATAAAATTGCCCTAACTTTCCTAGTTGCAAACCTGTATTAAACAAGCCAGTATTGAAGAAATAGGGGCTAGTGCGTCCAGATTTTAACTGAAATTCACCAAATCTTAATACACCTGAGTCTAAGGCATAGGAAATAAAGTCTTTTTGATAATCGAGCATATCGTGATGTGTACGGTTAATGAGACTGTTACTACTTTAAAGTGGGTAGCTGTTAGTGACATTGTAAAGTTAAGCCGCCTATATGCCAAGCCTTAACATTTATCTTGATTATTACAAGAGAAGTGCGACAACATAAGTGCAAATTTATTTGCACTTATGTTGTGCTAAGGATAACGAAGATTTAATCGCGTAGTGGGCGATGAGTGATGCTTACTAACAGATACAAGCTCTATTAATTGATTACGTTGTGTCCACGGTTTCTCATGCAGGTGTTAAAAGACCTTTTATAAGCATCATCGGAACTTAGGCCTTTGTACGCACCACCACCAAGACCACCTGCTGCCGCGCCGATGGCAGCACCTGCACCAGGATTACCCGTAAATGCGCCGACAACCGCACCACCTGCCGCACCCATTAATGCACCTGCACCAGCCCCCATAGCCGTTTCTTTTCCTGTACTTGCGGCTTGACTGGCTAATTGTTCACACTGTGCTTTATCTTGTGGAATCATATTCGCATTGCGATCATTGTAAGGATCAACAGTCGGCGTATAGCCACTCACTTGAGCGCAAGCGGTGAGTAAAATACTGCTTGCTACCACGATAGTCATTATTACTTTTTTCATACCATACCTCTTAAATGATTGATGTGTTGTTTACTACAGTCTAGTGAGTTAATCATGAACAGAACATGAATAATATACTGTTGCAATATTATAGTTCCCTTAAAACGCACAGCGGTGATTTATTAACCACGCCTCGCAATCCCCAATAGCCGACTACGCAGACTAAGAAAGCTCCTAATAACGGTACGATGGCACACACATAAAAATTAAGCTGATAATCGATGTGTATAACCTGTGTGTATAACGCATAACGAATGGCTTCTGATAGTAGCACTGCTAACAAGCCAGACATCAGCCCCAATACACTAAATTCAAGAAGCTGTGTTTTTCTTAAAAAGGCTCGATTAGCCCCTAAGGTACGCATTAACGCTCCTTCATAAATACGCTCATCTAAGGTGGCATACACTGCCGCCAATAACACCATCAAACCTGCTAACAGCGCAAAATACAGCAAATAGTTAATTGCCTGTGTCAACTGGGTCAAAATAGTTTTGATTTGTTGCAAAATTAAATCGACTTCCAACACCGTGGTGCTAGGGTATTTTTTCACCAAGCCATTTAATAGCGGCTTTTGTGCAGGCGATAAATAAAAGCTAGTGATAAAGGTATAAGGGTAATTATTCAAGGTGTTGGGTGAAAAAATCATGTAAAAATTAGGCTTCATGGTGTTCCATTGCAAAGTACGAATACTGGCAACTGTCGCTTTAAGCTGTTCACTACCGATAGTAAAGGTCAGTTCATCACCTAACTTGATTTTTAAACTTTGCGCTAATTTTTGTTCAACAGAAACCTGTCCAGCTTGCGTACTCGTCCACCAAGCACCTTCGATAATTTTATTGTCTTCGGGTAGTCCCTCCGTCCACGTCAAACTTAATTCTCGATGGGTTGCATTGTCGCCTTGCGAATCTTTACTGACCACTTGCTGAACAGGTGTGTTGTTAATCATCACCAACCGACCACGCACTACAGGATAAAACTGACTGCCACTGATGTGTTGCTCGACTAAATCCTGCTTAAAATTAGCTTGTTGTTCGGGAAAAATATTCAAGGCAAAATGATTTGGCGCATTGTCAGGCATAGCTTTTTGCCAGTCTTCGATTAAATCAGTGCGCACACTAAAGCTCAAAATCATCGCCGTCAACGTCAGGCTGAACGCAAGTAGCTGGCTGACACTGGCGCGATTATTTTTTACTAAGCCCTGCAAAGCAAAACGCCACACCAAAGATAGTGACGATAAATGCTTGCGTGTAAAAACCAACAAGCCAACAATCAACAAGCCCAACACTAACAACACCGCCATGCCCACGCCCACTATGGTAACAGTCATGTTTAAATCTTGCGTATAACGTCCGATTAATAACGTGATAACCCCTAATGCCAAACCATAAACTACCCAACCGCTAGTCGGCAATGGCTCTAACTCGCGGCGTAATACCCGTAGCGGCGACACTTGTTTAAGCCGTAATAAAGGCGGTAAAGCAAAGCCTAATAACACACCTAGCCCCAGTGCAAATCCAAATAAAATACCTGAGCCACTGGGGGTTGCTAATTGTTTCGGCAATAACTCACGCAATAAATAAAACAACCCTTGTTGGGCAAACCAGCCCAACAAACAACCAATAGCACTGGTCACCACACCCAGAATCACAAACTGACTGCTATACAACCACAGTATTTCCCATTGTTTACAACCCATACAACGCAACAACGCCGTAGTATTGAAATGGCGTTCGGTATAACGGCGGGTTGCCATAGCAATTGCCACCCCTGAAATTAAAATCACAATAATGCTAGATAAGCCCAAATAACGTTCCGCCCGTTGTAAAGCCGTGCCTAATTCAGGACGGTCTTCACGAATATCCATCAACTTTTGCGACGGGTTTAACTGCGGTTTAATCCAACTTTTAAGGTCAGCTAAGGGTTTTGCATCACCGCTAAATTGAAAAAAATGATGCACATGACTGCCCGCTTGCACACTATTGGTCGCGGCTAAATCCTCTTCGTTCATTAACACACGCGGCGAAAAGCTATAAAAATCGCCACGTTTATCTGGTTCGTAAGTAACAATCTGAGTAATCGTTAACGGCTTTTCACCGACTGTCAGTAAATCGCCTATTTTTAATTTCAGTGTCGATAAAACCCGTTTTTCTACCCAAACCGTTCCTGCAACAGGGGCTTGATGTTGCTCACTTTCTGGCTCAGATTCGCTTGATTGGGCTTTTAATACGCCACGCAACGGATAGGTCGAACTCACTGATTTAATCGCCGCTAACAGCATTTCCTCATGCTCCATTAACACACTGGAAAATTCAGCGGTGCGAGCTTGAGCTAGATTTAATTGCGTAGCTTTTTCTTGCCACGCGGCTGGTATAGGCGTTGGGCTAGTAACGGCTAAATCAGCGGCTAAAAATTCCGCCGCTTGCGTAGTCATGGTGTTTTGCAATCGATCCGCAAACAAGGCAATCGCCGTTGAGCTAGTGACTGCAATTAGTAACGCCAGCATCAAAATAGTTAATTCACCAGAACGACTATCACGCCACAACAGCCGTAAAGCCAGATTAAAACGATTCATGCAAAAATACTCATAGGGTTAGGATTGTTAAAGGCATTCATTATGCACCGTTTGATAATAACCTTTAGTGCTAGTTTTTAAATCATAAATTGAATTCAGCGATGGATAGAGGCACGAAGCCGTTTTTATCAGGGAGAAGACCGACCATTCAATCTTGGATTCAATTATCCATTTACTTCTTTGCACGGATTGCTTTCTATCAGTTATTCATTGACTGATAGTCTAACAACATTATCTAGCAACAATGGCGCGATAATACACTTTAGCTTTTTTTTTGAATGGGGGATTTTAACTTATTGAAATTTAATGTAAAAATATGAAGTGAATTTTTATTATAGCAGATGGATATTTGAAAATAGAATTTGAGTGAGTTTTTGTAGACTGAAGTGAGTGGTTTTTCAGATTTATATATCTAGCCCGAAGTAGCTACTCAGCCACTTAATATTAGATTCCAAGCTCGGCGATTTATACTACGAGCTTGGACAGAAGTGACGGTTTTTTTAACGATAAGCACCTTGGTTACATTGCGCTAACAAATCTGGACTTTTTGTTTTACTCCATGACATACCCGCATCATTGTAGTAATACTCTAATCCACCGACTTGTCTGGCTAATGATTTACACACATCCATACTCAAGCCTCTGCCATAAGGACCATTTAATACACACGTTCCGCCGCCACATTCCCACGTTACTCTGCCAGTTGTCACAGTACCTGTATAAGGTGTTCCTGCATACCATGTGTTAACTTCATTGACGGGCATAGCGTTTATACTGGATGAGACAACAAGTAAAGACCAACATAACAACAAATAACGATACATAATAATGACCTATTAAGATTGTAATTTAGAAATATCGGCACAGGTTAAAAATTGCTCCGATAACATATTCAATAACGCTAAGCGATTAGCGCGTAACGGTAAATCATCACACATTACCATGACGCTATCAAAGAACGCATCGACATCATGACGCAACGCGGCTAGGCGAGTTAAGGTTGCGGTGTAATCGTGTTGCGCAAGTAATGGCGCGATAGAGACGGCTGCTTGGTTCGCGCTGTTTAATAATTGCAATTCGGCAGTTTCGACCAAAGTGCCGATGGTTGTCGCGGCGGGTGATTCTGATTTTTTTAGAATATTACGAATGCGTTTATTAGCGGCGGCTAGGCTTTCCGCTTCGGGTAGTTGGCGGAAGGCTTTTACAGCGGCTAAGCGTTGCATAAAATCTAATGGATCAGCAGGTTTAACGGTCATCACTGCATCAAATTCATCGGCACTGTAGCCTTTGTCTAGGCAATAGCCTTTTAAACGATCAAAAACAAAATCTTCCACTAGAATTGCAGTCTTTAATCGCCCTGCTTTTTCATAAGTGAAAATAACACCTACGGCGCATTCAGTTTGTTGGCAAGAAAAATCTATAAGTTCAGAAATATTTAAGCTCAGATTATTTTCAATCACTGTGCGTAGTATACCTAACGCAGCACGGCGCAACGCATAAGGGTCTTTATCACCTGTTGGAATCAAGCCCGCGCTAAAAATACCCGTCAGGGTGTCGATTTTTTCGGCAATGGCTAAAATCTGTCCTGTGGTACTACTTGCAGTTAGACTGCCTGACTGTTTAGGAAAATACTGCTCTTCCAATGCCCACGCGACTTCTGCGGGTTCATTTTCTACCAGCGCGTAATAACGCCCCATAATGCCTTGTAAATTACCAAATTCGCCAACCATTGAAGTCATTAAATCAGTTTTAGCCAGTAAAGCGGCACGTTTTGCTAATGCCGCGTCAGCATTCAAACGCTCAGCAATAAATTCTGCCAACTTCATAACCCGTTGAGATTTTTCCGCGACTGTGCCTAATTTTTCCTGAAAAACGATAGTGGACAAACTAGCTACACGGTCAGCTAGGGTGTGTTTACGGTCTTGTTTCCAGAAAAATTCTGCATCCGCTAAACGTGGGGTAACGACGCGCTCATTACCTTGTCGAATAGATTCAGGACGCGTGCTTTCGATATTACTGAAGGTAATAAAATGCGCCAACAAATCACCGTTAGTGTTTTTTACAGGGAAATATTTTTGATTAGTCTGCATGGTGGTGATTAACACTTCGGCAGGCAATGCCAAAAAGCGAGTATCAAAACCACCTGTAATCGGCACAGGGTATTCATTCAACGCGGCAATTTCTTCCAATAAATCCTCTTCGATATGCGCGTAGCCACTGACAGCGGCAGCGGCGTGTTGCGCGGCATCACGAATAATGGTTTTGCGTTGTTCAATATCGGCAATGACTTTGCCTTGCGTGTACAACAGTTCCGCGTAGTTTTCAGGCTTGTCAATGCTAACAGAATGCGGCGCGTGGAAACGATGCCCTTGGGTTTCTCTGCCTGTATGCAGTCCTAAAATTTCCGTTTCAATCACGCTATCGCCATACAGTAACACCGCCCAATGCACAGGACGCACAAATTCAGTGCTAAAACTGCCCCAACGCATTCGTTTAGCAATCGGCAACAAAGCAATACTGGCGCGAATAATATCGGCAATCAGCTCTTCGGTATTCTGCCCTTTAACCGCTTGCGTATAGCTCAGCCATTCGCCTTTATCGGTTTTCAAGCGTTCCAACTGCTCAAACGTTGTACCGCAACTGCTGGCAAACCCTAACGCCGCTTTACTTGGGCTTCCGTCTGGCGCAAATGCCGCTTGTATCGCAGGGCCACGTTTTTCCACGGTTTTATCAGGTTGTGAACTGGCGAGGTTTTCAATAAACACCGCTAAGCGTCTAGGTGTCGCATACGCTTTACTGGCAGTAAAACCCAATTCAGCGGCGTTTAAACCCTGCACAATGCCATCTAATAAAGCATTGCTGAGTTTTAATAAAGTTTTGGGAGGGAGTTCTTCAGAGCCTAGCTCGAAAAGTAAATGTTGTTGTTCTGACACAGGGCGACCTTTTTAATATTATGAAAATTTTTTTAATTCGTTTATATCAGCATCATCAGGATGTTCTTTTAAATATTTTATCCATTCAGCTAATAGCTTAATACCGATAGCCTCTTTTTTTATAAGCTCACGGAATAATTTTTTAAATCTCTGGTCATTTTTGCTTAACCCGCCTTTTTCATCTATTAATCCATTGACGAATTTGCCGTTTTTATCTTTATATCTTTTTAGCGTGACAGGTAAATCATAATCGGCTAAGGAAATATTTACGTTTTCAGCTTCGTTAAGCAGCCATTTTTCCATGTTTGTATGAAATATCAAATAATGGCTTTTATTTGGATGTTTGTATAATTTTAAAACACTTTCATTCGGTAGATTCTTTTCAATGATTGACTTGAATTCAGAAGTACGCGCTAATGGGTTTTTATCAATATCTACAATACCTAAAGCAAATTTATCTTTTAATTTATCTATCATTTGAGCAATGACTTTATCACAACTATGTTGGTGATTATAGCCGCAGGTACTGCCAATTCTTTCAGGAGGTACAATGGTTTCAACTAGATTAGTATCAAGATAACACTCTGGCATAATACAAAGGTTGATGTTATATTTCATCCGTAAATAACTCAGAATTAAAGAACAGGTCTATTCCATATTCATAAACATCATTTACTTCACTGTCCGTTAATCGCTTAATTACCGTTTGCCCGTCTTTAAAATCAGCCATAAAAATAGCCACATCATCACGCTGATATTCTAAAAAGTCATTGAGTACATAAGGGCTGTGTGTAGCAATAAAAAACTGATTACTTTCTGAATTAATGATTTCTTGGGTTATATGCCGTATGTAAGGCGGAAAACAATGTGCTTCGGGTTCTTCAAATAGGATAATTGAATCTTTGTTTGATGCAATGGCTGTTTTAAAGAATATAACTCTTTGTAATGTATCAGCGATAGAACTATAAGGGAGCAGAAAAATATCCTCCTCCGTTTGCTTCATGATTTTTAAATCTTGGCTTGCTTTATCAAAAACAAGTTTTAATCCATATTCAGAAAATATGCTTAATAAATCTTCTTTCAATTGTTTATTGTTTTTTATGACATCAAATATATTTGCACCATAAGGAGGTATAAGATATTTTTCATTCTTAGATAAAGCATTTATTTTTCTTTGAAATAAATAAGGTTTTACATCATAAAAATTAAAGTTATTTTTAACTTCTTCCTTTATTCTAAGCTCACTATCTACAGAAAAAGAGTAAACATCCTTTTTTTGTTCTAAATAAATATTACCTGTTAATCCTTTGTAATCAGATTTGTTGTATTGAAGTATGTAGTATATTTCATTAAATATTGGTGTTGGTTTATTTTCTGTTGTTTCACCGTCCCACCTTTCAAAAATATCATATAATCCAGATTCTTTTTTTACAACCACTTCTATATTTTCGTCTATATCTCCATTAAAAAATAATTCAGATATATTTTCTAATCGAGTAAACATATTCAGATTATCAAATTTTTCTGGAATAAAATGAGGCACTCCAAATAACCCGATCGCCTCCAAAATATTAGACTTCCCAACATTCGGCTTACCAATTAACAAATTAATACGTTTACAGTCGCTTAAAGTGACATCTTTAAGCGATTTGAAATTAGTAATATGGATAGTGTTGAAAAATGTACTCATAAGGTGGATTTATTCCTGACACATCGGAAAGCCTAGCGATTCGCGGCGGGCGTAGTAGGCTTCGGCGACGGCTCTCGATAAGGTTCTTACTCGCAAGATGTAACGCTGACGTTCGGTGACGGAAATCGCGTGGCGGGCATCTAATAGGTTGAAGGTGTGCGAGGCTTTTAGCACCATTTCATAAGCAGGTAGCGGCAAGTCTGAGGCGATAAGTTTTTGGCACTCGGCTTCGTAGGTGTTGAAACACTCGAACATGAATTCTACGTTGGCGTGGTCGAAGTTGTATGACGACATTTCGACTTCGTTTTGGTGGAATACGTCGCCGTAGGTGACGATGCCGTGCGGTGTGCGTGTCCACACTAAGTCATACACGCTGCTGACACCCTGCATATACATGGCTAGGCGTTCTAATCCGTAGGTGATTTCGCCTGTGATGGGACGACATTCTAAACCGCCGACTTGTTGGAAGTAGGTGAATTGGGTGACTTCCATGCCATTTAGCCAGACTTCCCAGCCTAATCCCCACGCGCCTAAGGTGGGCGATTCCCAGTTGTCTTCAACAAAACGAATGTCGTGTTCCAGCAAGTCAAAGCCTAGGCGTTTTAGTGAGCCTAAATATAACTCCTGAATGTTGTCAGGCGAGGGTTTTAACATCACTTGGTATTGGTAGTAATGCTGTAGGCGGTTAGGGTTTTCACCAAAACGCCCGTCAGTTGGACGGCGTGAAGGTTGGACGTAGGCGGCATTCCACGGCTCAGGGCCAATAGCGCGTAGGAAGGTAGCGGGGTGAAATGTACCCGCGCCCACTTCTTGGTCTAAAGGTTGTAATAACACACAGCCTTGTTCTGCCCAGTAGGCTTGTAAGGCTAAAATTAGCCCTTGGAAAGTAGATAAATCGGTTTGAGTATTCGACACGGCGGCAAGTAGTGTAAGTAAATAAAAAGTGGGCAATTATAGCGTAGAAACGGTGTTGTCGTGCAGCGGCTTATGATTCATCGGACTTAATGATAGCAACCTCATTAAGTCGTTGGCGGTAGCGGGTGAAACCTAGACCTTTTAAATAGAGCTATTCGCTAATATTGACTAGCCATCCATCACTGCCTTTACAGCTGCTTGGACTTTCAGCGGTAATATTAATTCTGGCAGCCGTTGCTTTTAACTCGCTGGGTAATGTTCCACTGACCTCATAACCTTGAC
The DNA here is from genome assembly GCA_903902705.1 of uncultured Methylococcales bacterium. Taxonomy (GTDB): domain Bacteria; phylum Pseudomonadota; class Gammaproteobacteria; order Methylococcales; family Methylomonadaceae; genus UBA4132. The sequence continues at coordinate 5,784 of CAIUVX010000066.1, read as the reverse complement.
CTTTAGGCGTTACTGTCACGGCTACAGGTTGTTTTTTAATGTCTACCACAATGCTTTTTGGATTAGTCCCTGCCGATGCCATAAAAGAAAACGTTGATTTCGGCGCGACTTCTGCTTTATCGGCAGGGGAAAATTCACTAAAATGAGGTTTAGTGCAGGATTTTGAGCTGCTACTACTACCATAAGAAAATGCTTGAGTAGACATTATTGTTAAGCCAAGTATCCAAAACAATTGTGTAGTTTTCATCGTTAAACTCCTTTGTATTACTGTGATAGTAGGTTGATTACCCAGCTACCGAATAGAACAATCCACCTTTTATTCGAGTAGATGAAGCGATTTGATATTAGCACATAAGCGTGAACAGAGCATCATCGCTGATTTAAGCAATCTAAAGCCAAATAAATCAATGCTAGTTTGACCTGTTCACACTTTTTAATTAACAATACTGCCTTTTTGCCCTTAATTTTATGAAAAATACTACTATCTATTCGTTGGCTGTAGCGGGTGTACAACGTCTTATCCCTTATAAAGCGGGTAAGCCTATTGAAGAATTGGAGCGTGAGCTGGGGCTGACTCAGATTATTAAACTGGCTTCCAATGAAAATCCATTCGGTGCTGGGAAAAAAGCACTGGCGGCGATTCAAGCGGCATTGCCTGAACTGGGGTTATATCCTGACGGCAGTGGCTATCATTTGAAAAACGCGCTGGCGGCAAAATATGGATTGGATGCTGAGCAGATTACCTTAGGCAATGGTTCAAATGAAATTTTGGAATTGATTGCTAGAGCTTTTGTAACGCCTGAATTGGAAGTGATTTTTTCGCAACACGCGTTTGCGGTGTATCCCATTGTCACGCAAGCAGTCGGCGCGACGGGTGTGGTTGTGCCTGCTGTGAATTATGGGCATGACTTGGACGGTATGCTGAACGCGGTAACGGCTAAAACGCGGGTGGCGTTTGTCGCTAATCCGAATAATCCTACTGGGACATTATTAAGCCAAGCGAGTTTAGAAGCCTTTATTGGCGCGTTGCCTGAGTCGGTAATTTGCGTGTTGGATGAAGCGTATTTTGAGTTTGTTAATTGCGTGGAAACCGTTAATTCAATTGACTGGCTAAAAAAATTCCCGAATTTAATTATCACGCGCACGTTTTCTAAAGCCTACGGTTTAGCAGGTTTGCGGGTGGGTTATGGTTTATCCAGTCCTGCTTGTGCCGATATTTTAAATCGTGTGCGTCAGCCGTTTAATAATAATTCCTTGGCGTTAGTGGCTGCAACTGCCGCGCTGAATGATGCTGAACATTTACGAATGACGGTTGATAACAACACGCAAGGCATGGCGCAATTGACTGACGGCTTTAAAACATTGGGTTTGGAATGGATACCGTCAGCGGGTAATTTTGTCTCGGTGGATTTAAAGCAATCGGGACAAACGATTTATGATGCGTTGTTGCGTAAAGGCGTGATTGTGCGTCCTGTCGGTGTTTATGAAATGCCCAATCACTTACGCATTAGCATCGGTACGAAAGCTGAGAATGCGGTGTTTTTGCAAGCCTTAGCCGATGTATTGAAGAATGTTTAATAAGCTGTGCATTATCGGCGTGGGTTTAATTGGCGGGTCGGTTGCGAAAGCGGTGCGTGCTAATGGGTTGGCAAAAACCATCGTTGGCTATGGGCGTGAGCAAGATTCGATTAATTTGCAGACTGCAAAACGGCTGGGGGTGATTGATGAGTTTTATATCGAAACACCTGTAGGTTGGGTTGCGGCTCTTTCGCAACCCAACGAATACCAAGGAATGTTGGGTTGCCAAAAAGGCGGCAACCCAACCTACGAAGCTTTTAAAGATGCAGATTGCGTGCTGATTGCCACCCCAGTTGCCAGTATCGAAGCGATTTTTGAACAACTCAAACCCTTTTGGTCAAAAGACACTATTTACACCGATGTGGGTAGCACTAAAGGCAGTGTACTTGCCGCCGCTGAACGGGTGTTTGGTGTTGTTCCTGAGAATCTAGTCCCCGCTCATCCGATTGCAGGTGCGGAACAAAGCGGTGTTGAAGCAGCGTTAGTGGATTTATTTTTCCATAAACGGCTGATTATTACCCCAGCCAATAATGCCAATCCCGAAGCCGTACAAAAAATAAAAACTTTTTGGCAAGGGCAGGGCGCGTTAGTGTCTGTTATGAATGCGCAACATCACGATAGTATTCTCGCCGCCACCAGCCATTTGCCGCACATTCTGGCGTTTGCCTTAGTCGATATGCTGGGACATAAAGATGAACAAACCGAAATTTTCAAATATGCAGCGGGTGGCTTCAGGGATTTCACTCGCATCGCCTCCAGCGATCCGACTATGTGGGTCGATATTTGTAAGGCGAACAAGCAAGAAATTCTGCCATTAATCGAGCAGTTAAGCGCGGAATTGGCTAAAATACACGGTTTGCTGGCGTATGATGATTACCAGCAACTTTTTTCCACGTTTGCTTATGCCAAGTCGGCGCGGCAACGTTTTCTTAATCAGTTTGAAGACCCTAACATGACAAAATCAATTACATTTCATATTAAAAACGGCGGTCGTTTACAAGGTGAAGCGCGGGTTCCAGGTGATAAATCCATGTCGCACCGCTCTATTATGTTGGGTTCACTGGCAGAAGGTGTCACTCATGTGAAGGGCTTTTTAGAAGCTGAAGATGCCTTGGCAACTTTACAAGCGTTTCGTGATATGGGCGTGGAAATTGAAGGCCCTGTGAATGGCGAACTCACGATTCACGGTGTTGGTAAGAACGGTTTGAAAGCCCCTAAAAATGAGCTGTATCTGGGCAATTCGGGTACGTCTATGCGTTTATTGAGTGGCTTATTAGCAGGTCAGCCGTTTAATTCAGTGTTGACGGGCGATAAATCGTTATCAGGTAGACCGATGAAGCGGGTTACTGAGCCATTAGCATTGATGGGCGCGGATATTAAAACCACTGAAAAAGGTACTGCACCGCTGTATATCACAGGCAAAGCGGGACAATTGAAAGGCATAGATTACGTTATGCCGATGGCAAGTGCGCAAGTTAAATCCTGTTTAATACTCGCGGGTATGTATGCACAAGGCGCAACCAGTGTCACTGAACCTGCACCGACACGCGACCATACTGAACGGATGTTGGCTGGTTTTTCTTATCCTGTAAAAAAAGACGGTAGCAAAGTCACTGTTACCGCTGACGGTAAATTAACAGCGGCAGACATTGATGTGCCTAGCGATATTTCCTCGGCGGCATTTTTCTTAGTGGGCGCGTCGATTGCCGAAGGGTCAGATTTATTATTAAAACACGTTGGTATTAATCCAACGCGCACAGGTGTGATTGATATTTTGCGTTTAATGGGCGCGAATATCGAAATATTGAATGAGCGTGAAGTAGGCGGCGAACCTGTGGCAGATTTGCGGGTGCGTTCTGCGCCACTCAAAGGCATAGACATTCCAGAACATTTAGTGCCGTTAGCCATTGATGAATTCCCCGTGTTATTTGTTGCCGCCGCGTGTGCGGAAGGTCAAACCCGTTTAAGTGGCGCGGAAGAATTGCGCGTAAAAGAATCCGACCGTATTCAAGTGATGGCGGATGGTTTACAGATTTTAGGCGTGGACGCACAGCCTACCGAAGACGGCATGATTATTCAAGGCGGCGGCAACATCGGCGGCGGCACGGTGACTTCACACGGCGATCATCGAATTGCAATGGCGTTTTCTATTGCGGGCTTACGCGCTAGCGCGGCGATTACGGTATTGGATTGCGCAAACGTCAATACCTCATTTCCTGAATTCAAAGATTTGGTTCAGCGTTTAGGACTGGATTTAGTGTGCGAGGAATCGTAATGACTGTTCCTGTATTGACCATTGATGGTCCTAGTGGTGCGGGTAAAGGCACGATTAGCCGTCTTGTCGCTAAAAAATTAGGCTGGAATTATTTAGATAGCGGCTCAATTTATCGGTCGTTGGCGATTGCATTATTACAGCAATGCGTTGATTTAGCCGATGAATCCACAATTGTCAGGGTAGCAGAAACAATGGATTTAGCGTTTGAATGCGGGGATGCGTTGGTTGTTAAACTCAACGGGATAGACATTACCGCGCAACTAGGGCTAGAAAGTACGGGCAATACCGCATCCATTATTGCCGTTTTGCCTGAAGTCAGACGGGTGTTATTGCAAAAACAACAGGATTTTAGACAATTTCCTGGTTTAGTTGCTGATGGACGCGATATGGGAACAGTGGTTTTTCCTGATGCAAAGAACAAAGTATTTTTAACGGCAACTGCGGAAGAAAGAGCGCGAAGACGATATAAACAGTTGAAAGAAAAAGGAATTGATGCTAATCTTGCTTGCTTAATAGACGATATTGAAGCGCGTGATCGCCGTGATACTGAGCGGGCAACCGCCCCTTTGGCAATGGCTGAAAATGCACTTTATATTGATTCCTCAAACATGACTATCGATTCTGTCATTGAGGATGTTCTAAATTTAATCCGCTAGGGATTTTTTTATGGCTACATAATTCTATGTAGTTTTTTTTAACTTTGATAAATAAAAGGCTTGTGCGATTTTTTAGCAAGTCTGGGAAAAGAAAATGAGCGAAAGCTTTGCTGCATTACTTGAAGAAAGTTTAACCAAGACCAAAATGAGTCCTGGTGCCATGTTAATAGGTACTGTCATTGATATTGAAAATGACATGGTTATCGTCAGTACCCATTCTAAATCTGAAGGTGTCATTCCAAAATGGCAATTTTTGAATAACAATGGCGAATTAGAAGTTGCGATTGGCGATGAAATTGAAGTTTCACTTGAATTATTTGAAGATGGTTTAGGTGCTACCCTTCTTTCCCGCGACAAAGCTAAGAAAAACAAAGCATGGTCTGAACTGGAAAAAGCGTTTGAAACAGAGGCGACTATCATCGGTCAAATCAATGGTAAAGTACGCGGCGGTTTCACTGTTGCTGTTGGTGCCTTGCGTGCCTTCTTACCAGGCTCATTAGTTGATGTGCGTCCGATTCGTGACACTACTTTCTTGGAAAACCGTGATTTAGAATTTAAAGTCATCAAAATCGATCAAAAACGCAACAATGTTGTGTTATCACGTCGTGCTGTCGTTGAAAAAGAATACAGTGCAGAACGCGAAGAATTACTGAAAACCCTAGAAGAAGGCGCGACAGTTATCGGTGTGGTTAAAAACTTAACTGATTATGGCGCATTTATCGACTTAGGTGGTATTGACGGTCTGTTACACATTACTGATATGGCGTGGAGAAGAGTCCGTCATCCATCTGAATGTGTAGAAATTGGCCAAGAAATTAAAGTTAAAGTCTTGAAATACGACAAAGACAAAAACCGTGTTTCTTTGGGCATGAAGCAAATGGGTGAAGATCCTTGGCAAAACATCGCCAGACGTTACCCAGCAGGCACTCGCGTATTCGGTAAAGTGAATAACTTAACTGATTACGGTTGTTTCGTGGAAATTGAAGAGGGCGTTGAAGGTTTGGTTCACGTTTCTGAAATGGACTGGACTAATAAAAACATCAACCCATCTAAATTGGTTCAATTAGGCGACGAAGTTGAAATCATGGTCTTAGAAATCGATGAAGATCGTCGTCGTATTTCCTTAGGTATGAAACAATGTAAAGCTAATCCTTGGGATGAGTTCGCTGCAACACACAACAAAGGCGACAAAATTTCAGGCAAAATCAAATCAATCACTGATTTCGGTATTTTCATCGGTTTGGATGGCGGTATTGATGGTTTGGTTCACATGTC
>CAIUVX010000065.1 GCA_903902705.1 uncultured Methylococcales bacterium | reverse complement strand
TAAAAAAGCCCAAGCAATTGTCGATTATCGTGCAAAAAATGGCAACTTCAAAACCCTTGAAGACTTAACCCACGTTTCGGGCATTGGCGCTAAAACCATCGAAAAAAATAAAGCCGATATTTTACTTGCCGCCCCCGTTTCTGAAGTAGCCCCACCCGCTGACGCAGCGAAAAAACCAGATGTCCCTGAATCCACCACTAAAAAGAAATAGCACTTATCCTTTCAGTCAGTAGCCTTTCATTCATGGGCTATTGACTTGACAATACTCAAATTCATGCCTTACCTTCTTGCTAACTGACACCCTTTATTACTTGATGTGTCAACACTTTTCAGTACACATTCACAACAGCTTTAGGCTGCATTTCAAACACTGATAAAATCCGAAAACGGGGTAAAAATGACTGCTAGTCCTTTAAAGGACTGGCAGTCATGCACAACAGATTTAATCCACTACCAACTACAACGCACGTTTTAATTCAATCAGATCTTTATCACGCAGATGATAGCCTGTTTCTGCAATCAACATTTCAGCTTGGTCATAATAGCTTTGTGCGCTGGCTTTGTCGTGTATTGCCAGATAATAACGCCCTAGCAACAACGCGGCATCGACTGCATACAGTTTCATACCACAACGGGTGATGGTTTGGTTGGCGGTGTCACTATCGTTTTTGGCTTTCACTAACTCGTTTTGGCTGAGGTGAAAGTTGGCGCGGGCGAGGTAGAATTCAGGCATATATTGAACTTTTCCTGCTTTTTGTATTGCCAGAATCGCGTTTGTAAAGGCAGCGAGGGCGGGTTTGGTTTGTGCTAGGGCTGAATAAGTGCGGGCTAAGATGATATGGTCAAAAGCGATAGACAAAAGCCAGTTATTTCGTGTTGAAATTTTTAAACCGTGTTCCGCTCTGGTTAAAATCGCAGCTAAATCCTCAAGCTGGTGAGCAGTGTCTAGTAATAAGGCACAATACCACGCGCCTTGTATCGAGTATAAATAAGTGGTTTCAGGCAGGTCTTGTCTTTGCAGTTGTTCGGCGCGGGTAAAGGTTTCCTGAGCGGTACTCAGTTGACCTTGACGGTGTAACACGTTGGCAAGTCGGCTATAACTTGCTAATTGCCTGAACTTATTCTCAGTCCGCAAGGCATAGTCTATCGCCAGTCGGGCGGCGGTTTCGGCGGCTGCCAGTTTACCTAAAGGCAGTAATAAGTCAGTGAGAGTTCCATTAGTAATTGCCGCATATTCCCAATTCTCCAATTTCTCATACAAGTTTATACACGCCTCACGCGGTGCAACCGCTTCCGCTAATCGTCCTAAGGACATTAAATAAAGTGAGGTTTGGGCTAATAAATACCCTTGGTCTTCTTTTGATAAACCAGAACTTTGCACGGCTGACCAACCTCGTGGAAAAAAAGCCGACAGGGCAATTAAATCCTGACTGTACGCACCAAGTTTTTTCCAACTGTAATGTTCATCACCACGCAAAATACGTTGCGAATAAACAGCATTCAGTGCTTTTGTATATTCTCCCGCCAAACAGCCATGCAGCACTGCCCGATACAGCGGTTCTAACTCGGCTAAGGTGTCGGGCTGGTGTTTTTCTGGAACGGTTTGAAAATATTCAAACAACACACGATGCGCCTGTTGAAACGCGTTGGGCTGTTGTTGTTTAAATTGCGTGGCGAAAAATTGACGAATCAGCGGATGGGTGTCCCATTGTGTGCGGTGCTGATTTAGGACTGGCAGTCCTTGAAGGACTGCCAGTCCTGCGTCTGCGTTTTTAAGCAACAACCCCTTAGCCTCTAAACCCGTTTGTAAATCTTGCCAATCAGAATCAGACAAGGCGGCTAATGGCGCGGCGTATTCCGCTTTGGCAAACAAGGCGTTTTTTTCCTGCCAGTGCATTGGACGGTCAAACAAACTCAAACAAACCATAAAACTGCGTTCGTTATCGCTGATGAGTTTATCGTAATAACTCAACACCCGTTTGGCGTGTTCGTGGTTAACAGACCTCGGAGGTTTTGGAAAGCTCGCAGGTCTATCGTTCTCATTTTCTGACACTAAAGGCGGCAGTTCGTGTGCATAGCGAATATCACCTTTATGATAATGCCGTAATAATTCAGCCAATAACACCAGACTCAAGGCATGACCGTGTAAATCACGGCTGACCGCTTGCCGTTCTTCATTTGTGCCTGTCACTTTTAAAGCCTGTAATAACTCCGCACCATCTATTTCGTTTAAGGTATTGAGGACAAGTTCTTGATAATCCTCACGCCCGTCCAATTCGACTATCGCCTGTCGTGAGGAAATCAACACAAAGCTGTGCGCATGACGATGGTGATGCAGTTGCAATAAAAATTCTTTCATGCCCACATCCGCCATTTCGCCGTGTTGATCGACAGGATGTTGCAAGGGTTCTAAACCATCCAGTAACAATAGCCCCGCTTGTTGCGTTAAACACTGTGCCAACGCCCGCGCTTTTTCCACATCATCCTGCGGCAGGTCTTTATCAAAACCAAAAAACGGCAAGGCGTGAGTAAAAAAGTCTTGTGAACTGGAAAAGGTATTTTGATGTGAACCTTGCGAATAAAACGACCACGCAAAAACGCGCTTGATGTCGCCGTAATTGGTTTTTTTTAAAGCGGTTATCCATTCATCGGTCAATGCCGATTTACCAATACCGCCATCAGCAATAATTGCGACTATGCCAGTTTGTGCGCGGTTGTTAAAGGCTTGATGCAGGGTTGCTAATTCGGCTTTGCGTCCGATGAATTGATTGGTGGCGGGTTTGGGTAGGCGGGAGAGTTCGGCGTAAAGTTTTGGATCATCGGCTGAAATGACCGCCGTTACGGTTTTTTTTTGAGTTCAATACGGACGGGTTTGTTTAGTTGGTTTTTACTTACCGATATATGCTCACTTGAGCCATCATAACTGACGATTAAAAGCCATTCCGTTAAGTTGGGATTAATTTCTAAAGTGAAAAAACCATTTCTATTGCTTTTAGTTGATCGTGTATCGCCTTCAATAAAAATTTCAGCACCTTCTAACACATTGCCTTTGTCATCGTAAACCGTACCCGTGATAGCTAATGCTTGTTGTGGTTGTTCGCTAATTTTCTTGTGTTGCCACATCAAGATTAAAAATGTTGCCAAAAAACCCGCAAACGAGCCGCCAAATTTTGCGGTTTGAATGTATTGTGATTCTTTAAGAATTATTTCAGCTGTGCTGGTGCTGGCTAAGCTAAACAAAATAGCGGCAGGAACAATGCTCACGAAAACAAACAGAATGCTGATGTAAGCACTATTGTAAATAGCTTCATAACCTTTAATGAGTTTTTTGAACATAACGCGAACTTAAATATAGATGATTATTTTGGAGCTTAGTATAACCTTAGAATGGCATGACAGGTAGCTAAGCATATTTCTTTAACATTCATGATGGAGTCCAATGGCTTTAGAGACTGTGAAAATATTCGCCATTCAGCAAAAAACGCCGTCATTCCAGCATGGATGCTGGAATCCAGTCACAGGGAGAGCGTAGCGAGGGTTTTGAAATCGTGTGCTGTGCAATATCTTTTACAATCATAATGTTACCATCCTTGGCACTGGATTCTGGCATCCATGCCAGAATGACGGCTTTGAAGATTATTACATCTAACAACGCATATTTGCTCTGGCTGATTAATACTTTCACAGTCTTTTTAGCTATTGGCGGTAAACAGCTAAAGCTGTTTTACTCCTGCGTTTTCTTTTGATTGGCTACTTAAGCCTTGTAGCGATGTTATCTATAAACAATCTTATAGCCAAAACACTACATTTTGATTTATTGTTAAGCACTTATAACCAAACGGAGCGCGATCATGAGCGATACTCGTACAGAAATTCTGGAATGGATAGAGCAAGGACGCTTGCAAGCTGAGGCATTACCAATCGCCTTGCGTTTAACGGGTTTGCATCCCGATAGAAAGGATTGGCGCGAATTTTTTAATCATTTGACCTTATGGCTGGGTGCTATCTGTTGCGCTGTTGCAGTCATTTTCTTTTTTGCTTACAACTGGCAAGCAATGGGGCTATTTGCCAAATTTGGTTTGGTGGAGGTTTTGATTATCGCAAGCCTCGTCCTGTATTGGCGATTTGATATTAATCATATTGCAGGGCAAGCAACATTGTTATTTGCTACTTTATTGGTTGGCGCGTTGCTGGCATTGGTTGGGCAAACTTATCAGACAGGTGCTGATACTTACGAGTTATTTACCGTGTGGGCGATTGCGGTATTTGCTTGGGTGGCGGTGTGTTGTTTTGCGCCGTTATGGTTGTTCTGGCTAGGCTTAATTAACATGGCTGCTGTTTTGTATTATCAAACTTTTGGTGGTTTATTTGGTTGGTTATTTGATAGCGATCAAATAATGTGGGCGTTGTTTATTTTGAACACGCTGGCTTTATGTGTTTGGGAAACGGCTGCGTATTATGGTGTGAGTTGGTTGCGTGAACGCTGGTCGGTACGCATTCTAGCGGTTGCCAGTGGTAGCTTAATTTCGATATTGGCAACGTGGGCAATTTTAGATTTTGATGACCATAGCGGAATAACTGCATTGCTGGTTTATTTAGTTTGGATGGTGGTTGCATACATAGTCTATCGCCATGTTACTAAAGATGTGTTTGTATTGGCGGAGGGTGTGCTAAGTGCCATTATTGTGATTACTGTCTACTTGTCTAAGCATGACGAGAGTGGAGCATTTTTGTTTATTGGTCTGATTATTATCGGACTTTCTGCTGTGGGTGGTTTTTGGTTGAAGTCAGTCGGCAATGAGGAGCAAACATGAATACGCTAACAACACAGCAATTATGGCAACAGTTGCAACAACAAGGCTTGGTAACAGGTGAGTTGCCAGCCGTTAGTGAGACAACATCACCGTGGTATGTTCGTGTGATGCTAGGTGTAGCGGGCTGGATTGGGGCTTTATTTCTGCTGGGTTTTATTGCCGCTGGGTTTGAAGAAATAATAAATAGTGCGGAGACCTCGCTGATTGTCGGGCTATTGGTTTGTGTTGCTGCCTTTGGGCTATTTCGCTGGGTAGGCGACAGTGATTTTGGTGCGCAATTTGGCTTAGCCGTCAGTATGGCAGGACAAGGCTTATTTATGTTTGGCTTGTTTGACGGTTTTCATTCCGATGCTGTAATGGTGGGCTTCATCATTTTTGTTTTTCAAGGATTGTTGGCATTAGTTATTCCAAACGCTATTCATCGGGTGCTGACCAGCTTGAGTGCAATGCTGGCATTAACGACTGCTTTGTTTCATCTGCACATAGTTGGTTTTGCATCGGGTATCGCGGCGGTAGGCTTTACCATTATTTGGTCAAATGAATGGTATTGGCTACAGCATGGCAAACTCTGGCGACCCATAGGTTATGGGCTGGTTTTGGCATTATTGGCAATCGAAACCCTGAATTTTTTCAGTGTTGAATTATGGACTCTATGGTTACAGGATAAACCTAGTTGGTTGGTAGTTCACGCGTCACTGATTAGCACATCATTAGTTATCCTCACGCTGTTATGGGTAGTCAAATGTCTATTGGATAGAGAAAAAATATCGCTCAGCAGTTCCGTTGGCATGATAGTGATAGGCGCGGCTTTATTGTTGGGTGCGTTGTCATTTGTCGCCCACGGTATGGTGACCGCATTGTTAATTTTGCTACTGGGATTTGCGACAGGTAATCGGGTGTTGATGGGGTTAGGATTACTGGCATTAGGCGGATTTATTTCCCACTACTATTACCAATTACAAAACACCTTATTATTTAAATCGATGATATTGGCGGTATCAGGTGCAGTGTTGTTGAGTGTGAGAATGGGATTGCAAAAATACTTTCCGTTAATCGATACTGGGGAGAGCGACAATGCGTAAGTTAATCGTAGTTTTGACGGGTGTGCTTTTATTGGTCGTTGTCAATGTCAACATTTATCAGCGTGAACAGTTACGCACTCATGGTCGTGTGGTGTTGCTTGAACTTGTTCCCGTTGATCCGCGCTCATTGATGCAAGGCGATTATATGGCGTTAAACTTTGCGCTGGTAAACGCTGCTTTTCCAAATAGACAAAATGCAGAAAGTAAAGACGGGCTGTTAGTTGTCGCACTGAATGAGCATGGTGTAGCCAGCTTCAAACGATTCGCTGATACTACGCCACTCGCTACTAATGAAGCAGTGCTAAAATATCGCACACGCAACGATCAAGTAAAGTTTGCTACCAATGCGTTTTTCTTTGAAGAAGGGCAAGCACAGCAATATCAAGCAGCGCGTTATGGTGAGTTTAGAGTGTCCGCTGACGGCGAGATGTTACTCACCGCCTTGCGCAGTGCTGATTTGGCAGTGTTAGGGGTGACACCTTAGAGTAGTTTGAGGCTTCAATGATGACTAGGTAGTGGGTTAAATCTGGGCTTTTCCTATAGTTGGATTCCTCCAACTATAGTTCGGAGTCCAAGGCATGACTTGGGCTTTTAAAAAACGTCCAAAACATGTTTTGGACTCCGTGTAACAGATTTAACCCACTACCGATGACTAGAGACTCTGTAGTCTTGCTTGTCTCATTAGGTATTTTAAGTCCTTCACTGTTTGCGCTAACCCTGAAAATAAGGCTTGGGCAATAATCGAATGCCCGATATTTAGTTCGACTATTTCGGGTATTGCACATATCGCTTCGACATTATAAAAATTCAGCCCATGCCCCGCATTGACTTGTAAGCCTGCACTGTAAGCATAATGCGCAGCTAAACGTATACGCTCCAGTTCTTCTGCTTCTTCCACGGGTGTTTTTGCGTTCGCATAACAGCCAGTATGTAGTTCGATAACAGGCGCACCTGCTTTAATGGCGGCATCAATTTGGGCTTCTTCTGGGTCGATAAATAACGACACTTCAATGCCTGCTTCGGCTAATTTATCACAGGCTGCTTGTAAACGAGGTAAGTTACCCGCGACATTTAAGCCACCTTCGGTAGTGAGTTCGGCGCGTTTTTCAGGCACTAAACAACAAGCATAAGGCTGGACTTTAATAGCGATAGCAAGCATTTCATCGGTAACACCCATTTCAAAATTCAAACGCGTGTGTATCAACTCTTTTAATAGAAAAATATCACGGTCTTGAATATGGCGGCGATCTTCGCGCAAATGTGCGGTGATACCATCCGCGCCCGCTTGTTCGGCAATTAATGCGGCTTGTACGGGTTCTGGGTAAAGTGTGCCGCGTGCTTGTCTTAGCGTAGCGACATGGTCGATATTAACACCTAATAAAATCAACTGTTTTTCCATGTTAACCTCAATCGTTAAACCCTAGGCTTTGTAAGGCACGCTCATTATCTGACCAACCTTTTTTAACTTTAACCCATAATTCCAGATAAACTTTTTGACCAATCAATTTTTCTATATCGATGCGAGCATCGACACCTACTTTTTTTAACATTTCGCCGTCTTTACCTATAACAATATTTTTTTGGCTCAGTCGTTCTACCCAAATAATGGCGTAGATTTTAGTAATACGCGGCTTTTCTTCATAGCGTTCTATTTCAACCGTGATTTCATAGGGCAATTCTGCCCCTAAACGGCGGGTGAGTTTTTCACGAACAATTTCAGCGGCTAAAAAGCGTTCGGGGCGGTCGGTGATTTGATCTTCAGGATAAATCAAGTCAGCTTCTGGCAATAACTGCATAATCAAATTTTCCAGCAAATCCAGATTCGTGCTTTTTAAGGCTGAAATAGGCACTAGCTGTTTAAACGGAAAGCGATGTTGCGCGGTAGCAAAAAATTCTAGGATTTTTTCTTTATCTTGGACTTTATCGACTTTATTGACTGCAAGAATCACAGGCAAGCCAGCTTGTTCCAGCTTTTTGAAAATAACTTCATCGTATTCATGCCACGATAAACCATCAATCAACCAGACAATTACATCGACACCGAGCAATGTGGTTTCTGCGGTGCGATTTAAATAACGGTTTAATGCACGTTTTTCATTGTTGTGCATTCCAGGGGTATCCATATAAATGGCTTGCCCTGCTTCGGTGGTATTAATTCCTAAAATACGGTGACGGGTGGTTTGTGGCTTGCGTGACGTAATGCTGATTTTTTGTTTCAGCAAGTGATTCATCAGGGTTGATTTACCGACATTGGGACGACCGATTAAGGCGACAAAACCGCAATTCATTGCTTATCCTCATTTAATAATTGGAGCATTTGCTCTGCTGCTGATTGCTCGGCTTTTTTTCTGGAAATACCCGTACCAATAACCGTTTTTACAATTAATGGTACGGTACACTGAACCTTAAAGGTTTGTTCATGTGCCAGCCCAGACATGGTGATTAACTCATAGTCAGGCAAGTCCATTTTTTTGGCTTGCATCAGTTCTTGCAATTGAGTTTTAGGGTCTTTTTGCCAATTATCTAACGATAATGATGCTAGTTTTTCTGCAAATAATTGAGCTATCCATTGCTGACAAGCGGCTACACCTTGATCGATGAACAATGCAGCTATAACAGCTTCTAGCGCGTCTGACAAAATAGAATCACGGCGAAAACCACCGCTTTTCAGCTCGCCTGAACCTAGTAACAAATAATCTCCTAGCTGATACTGTCTTGCCAGTTCTGCTAAGGTACTTTGATTCACTAAACTGGCTCGGAGGCGACTTAATACACCTTCTGGGGCAGTGGGAAAGCGTTGATAGAGTTGCTCTGCAATAACAAATCCTAAAATTGAATCACCCAAAAACTCTAGGCGTTCATTATTTTTTGCACTGGCACTGCGATGAGTTAAAGCCGTCACAAAAATCTCAGGGGTATTAAAGGTTAATCCTAGTTTTTTGCATAAGACTTCTGGTTTTTTTATCACGAATTACCGACCTATTTTCCAATATCCACACTATCGTCAAATTCGACTAAAATGCTGGCATTTCCTATCACTTGTTTAACTACTTCATACTTAACCTGTATTTTTGTAGTTCCTGTATCTTCTCTGGTAATAGTGACATTGTCTTTAGTGATAGTTTCAATATTATTGATACCCAGTATTTTAAATAATCTAATATTAAGTTGTTCAGTGCTTTCATTTTTCGCTTCAGGAATTTTTTTAATTGACTCTAACGCACCTGTCACTTTACTGTGTTCCATGTAAATAGGTGTGATGTTGAGAGCCAACAAGAACATAGAAATAACAACGATAGCGACACAAGACATTGAAATCAGTGTCATGCCTTGTTGCTTTTTGAGTGATGGTTTCATTTTTTTCTCCAAACAATTTAAAAAGAATATTATTGCAATACTGTTCCGATACGATTCAGTCCCACACCTTTATCTTGCCAGTCCCAGCTCATCCAGATAAAAAAGGCTTTACCCACTAAATTTTCTTCGGGTACAAAGCCCCAATAGCGACCATCATTGCTATTATCACGATTGTCACCCATAACAAAATAATGTCCTTCAGGGACAACATAAACACCTTCTGCCGATGATGCGTCATGCCTGATAAGAATATTGTGTTTTACGCCTGTTAAATCTTCCTGCAATTGTTCAGCTCCTGTCATATCGTCACCTTGTCCAACGCCGTGGTAAGAACCTAATGATTGGTAGTTGACAGCTTGATCATTGACATAAAGTTTTTTATTGTCATAAGTAATTTTATCACCAGGTAAGCCAATCACCCGCTTAATATAATCAACCGTGGGGTCTTTAGGATAACGAAATACTACAATATCACCGCGTGCGGGTTTACCCAGTTCAATTATCTTAGTATTAAATACGGGTAACCGTATGCCATAAGTAAATTTATTCACCAGAATAAAATCACCGATTAATAGCGTTGGCATCATTGAGGCAGAAGGAATGCGAAACGGCTCAGCTAAAAACGAGCGTAACAGTAACACGATCAACACCACAGGAAAAAAAGACCGCGCATACTCAACAGCCCACGGTTCATTGGCTTCATCAAAAACCCGTTCTTGAGATTTAAGAAACAGCAAATAACCACCCCACACTATCCCCGTCACAATAGTTGCTACCAACAAAAAAAAGGAAAAATCAAAATCCATAACTGTCCTAATAGTAATAATTATTAGAGATGCTTATTTAATGACTACCAGTCATATTCAAATCTAAAAAACTCTATTCTTTATTCAATTGCAATACCGCTAAAAATGCCTCTTGAGGAATCTCAATATTGCCCACTTGTTTCATGCGTTTTTTACCGTCTTTTTGTTTCTGTAATAATTTTTTCTTGCGGCTAATATCACCGCCATAACATTTTGCCGTTACATCTTTACGCATCGCTTTAACGGTAGAACGGGCGATAATTTTAGAACCAATCGCCGCTTGAATTGCCACTTCATACATCTGTTTTGGAATCAAATCTTTCATTTTTTCGACTAATGCTCGACCGCGTGTCAGGCTTAAATCTTTATGCACAATAATGGATAAGGCATCGATTTTTTCTGCATTAATTAACACATCCAACTTTACCAAATCGGCTTCTTGAAAGCGTAAAAACTCATAATCAAACGAGGCGAAACCGCGACTGACCGATTTTAAGCGGTCAAAGAAATCCAGCACCACTTCACTGAGCGGCATTTCATAATGTAAGGAGACTTGCCCTGCGACATACTGCATATCTTTTTGTACACCGCGCTTTTCGATACACAAGGTAATGACATTACCCAAATACGCTTGCGGTACTAAAATATTGGCACGAATAATTGGCTCACGAATTTCTTTCATCGTGCCGTTTTCGGGTAATTTAGCAGGATTATCAACCATGAGAATCTCATTCGTTTGGGTGATGACTTCATAGATAACCGTCGGCGCAGTGGTGATTAAGTCCACATTATATTCACGCTCCAACCGCTCCTGCACGATTTCCATGTGCAGCATACCCAAAAAGCCACAGCGAAAACCAAAACCCAAGGCTTGCGAGGTTTCAGGTTCAAACTGTAAGGCGGCATCGTTCAAATTTAATTTATTCAGAGCTTCACGCAAATTTTCATAATCATCGGAACTAACAGGATACAAACCTGCAAACACGCGTGGTTGTACGCGTTGAAAACCTATCAGAGGTTCAGCCGCTGGTTTATCCGTCCAAGTAATGGTATCGCCGACAGGTGCGCCGAAAATATCCTTAATCCCCGCAACCACATAGCCCACTTCACCCGTGTTTAAAATATCCCGTTCCAAACGTTTAGGTGTAAACACGCCGACGGTTTCAGCCAAAAATGACTTACCCGTAGACATGATAGTAATTTTTTGTTTGCGCTTAATGCTGCCATGAACAATGCGCACCAACGATACTACGCCCAAATAACTGTCGAACCATGAATCAATAATTAGAGCTTGCAAAGGCCCGTCGATATTACCTTGAGGCGGCGGTATTTTAAGCACCAATTGCTCTAAGACATCATGAACGCCTAAGCCCGTTTTCGCGCTAATCATCAAGGCTTCATCGGCCGGAATACCAATCACTTCTTCGATTTCAGCCAGCACTCGTTCAGGTTCAGCCGACGGCAAATCAATTTTATTCAACACAGGCACAACTTCCAGCCCTTGTTCAATCGCCGTATAACAATTCGCCACACTTTGAGCTTCCACACCTTGCGCGGCATCCACCACCAATAACGCGCCTTCGCAAGCGGCTAATGAACGCGAGACTTCGTAGGAGAAATCAACATGACCGGGGGTATCAATAAAATTAAGCTGATAGGTTTCGCCGTCTTTGGCTTTAAAATCCAGCGTCACACTTTGGGCTTTAATGGTGATGCCACGCTCACGTTCAATATCCATCGAATCAAGCACTTGTGCAGACATTTCGCGGTTAGTGAGTCCGCCGCAAAGTTGAATAAAACGGTCAGCCAGCGTTGATTTGCCATGATCGATATGCGCGATAATGGAGAAGTTACGAATATGTTTTAAATCCACGGTGTTTTTAAGGGTAGTGAGGTTCTAAGAGGTTACGCTAGCAGTTTAGCAGCAGCATAATTTGAAAAGAAGTGCATTATAACAGACACACGACACTTAGCTTAGATTGTTTGTTTCAATCATTAAAGTGACATCGCGCAGTGTCGCAATAAGCGAATATCACCCTGAAAGGGTATAATAAAGATCAACGGTGGCTCTGTGAATAGTAGACACTGAAAACAGGAACTTAGTGACACAAGCATCTCAGTGTCAAAATTCGGATAAAGCCAATGCAAGCACAGATACTCAAAACCCCAGAAAGTGATGAATATTACTTTGAAGAAGGCTGTTTTATTTTAGAATTATCCAACACCGCGCAAGACCCACAGCTATCGATCGCCAGAGCGCGGCTTAAAACAGGCAAGAGTACCCGTTTGCATCGTTTAAGCAATCTGATTGAACGCTATGTGATTCTGTCAGGACAAGGCAGTGTTGAAGTGGCTGAGTTGCCCGCACAAACCGTCAACGTGGGCAATGTTGTCATCATTCCGCCGCACTGCGCACAAAAAATCACTAACACAGGCGAAGACGATTTAGTTTTTCTCGCGCTCTGCACGCCGCGTTTTGAAAAACAGTTTTATGAAGATATAGACGATTAGCCGTATCGATTGGGCTGCCACTTTTTAGCACCTAATCTAAAACTAATCAACCACCTTAAGCTACTGGAGAAGAACATGAAAAACATACTTATCGCTTCAATGATGATTTTATTAACAGGTTGTTCAACAATCGCCCCGTCACAAACCTATCGCCCCGCCAATTACGCAGGTACTGCTTGGGACATAGCGGGTGAAATAGATGATTCGACCGATATGGTTGTCATTAAAATAAACAATGAAATCGTCATTACCCACTATCTTTCCACATGGACAGGTGACGGAGAATTCAGTAGTGTTTATAAAGGAAAAACAGTCACCGCCTCGTGCATGACTGACGGCACCGATACCACTCATTGCTTCGTTTTCATCAATGGCGAAAAAGCGGCAGCCTTGACGTTTGACTAGGTAATCCTTATCACATCGTTCTCTCGCAAGGTGGGAACGGTGTAACATTTTTGCTTCTGCATGATGCCTATTGAATGATGGTCAGATTTAGAAGTGACATTAATGAACCCAGCACTGAAACGAGTTATAGGAACAAATAGATTATGAAAGCGATGAAACTCTCCGAACTATCCTCTTATCTTGAACAAAAAGGCTTCCCCAATACGATTGACGGTAATCAAGACTTAAACATCGTCGGTGTTAATACCTTACAAGAAGCCATAGAGGGTGAAATCAGTTTTCTTGCCAATATAAAATACCGCGATCAACTGTTTGATACTCAAGCATCCGCCGTTATTGTCAGTCCTGATGACAGTAAACCTGACAGCTTAACCGTTATTCGTTGTGCAGATCCTTATGGCGCGTTAGCGGCAACCGTGATTGGTATTCATGGCGTGCGTCAACATCCGCAATGGGGCATAGATGAAAGAACGCAAATTGCCGATTCCGCAAAAATTGGTGCGAATGCCAATATTGCACCGTTTGTGACTATTGATGACAACGTTGTGATTGGCGATAACGTGATCTTGTATCCTGGTTGTTATATTGGTTATGGCGCGGTATTGGGTGATAACGTCACACTGTATCCAAATGTCGTGGTGTATGACGGCAGTAAAATCGGGAGTCGCGTGAGTTTACACGCAGGTACGATCATCGGACAGGATGGCTTAGGTTATGCCTCTGTGAATGGACGATGGATGAAAATTCCGCAAGCGGGTTGGGCAGTGGTTGAAGATGATGTCGATATGGGCGCGAACTGTGCGATTGATAGAGCGACCTTAGGTCAAACGCGCATAGGCGAAGGCACTAAATTCAGTGATGCTGTCGTTATTGGGCATGGCACAAAAGTGGGCAAACACAATATGTATGTTGCCCAAGTCGGTTTAGCGGGTTCAGTCAATGTCGGCGATCATGTCACGATGGCAGGACAAGTCGGGGTTGCAGGTCATTTAAACATTGGCGATAACGTCACCATCGGCGCGAAATCAGGTATCTGGAGTGATTTAGAAGCCAATGAACGCTATTTTGGCGTTCCTGCGTTTAAATGGAAACAATTTTGGCGACAAGTGGCAGCCATGAAAGAAATGCCAGACGCATTGCGTAAATTGCGCAAACTGGAAAAAGAAATTGAAACCTTAAAAGCACAGTTAAAAAATGATGAGTGAATCTAATACTTTGGCAGTTATTGCGGGTGCGGGAAAATTTCCTGTCATGGTGATTGAAGGCGCGAAACAAAACGGCTTGCGCGTTGTCGTGTTAGGCTTAAAAGAAATAGCCGATGCCAGTTTAGCCGACATTGCCGATGAATTTTATTGGGTCGCACCCTTACGCTTGAATGAATGGCTGAAACGCTTACACCAAGTCGGTGCAAAACAGGCGGTGATGGCAGGCTATGTACAGAAAAAATCTATGTTTCGCCGCTTTGGTATTTTAAGTTTTTTACCTGACAGGCTGTTTTTAAAGCTGTGGTTTAAAGATATTGCCGACAAACGCAATGACACGGTACTTACAGCCGTTGCCAACCTACTGTCACAGCACGGCGTTGAACTGCAAGATGTCACCCGCTACTGCCCATCGGTACTCGCCCCTAAAGGCGTTTTAGGTGCTGAAAGCCTCAATGCAAATTTGCGCCGTGATATTCAATTTGCATGGGGCATAGCCAAAGAAATGGGCAGATTAGACATCGGTCAATCCATCGCGGTGAAAAATGCTGAAATTATTGCCGTAGAAGCCATTGAAGGCACGGACATGATGATTGAACGCGCAGGACAATTCTGTAAAAACGGCGGCTGGACATTGCTTAAAGTCGCTAAACCCAATCAGGATATGCGTTTTGATGTGCCAACTATCGGCATAAATACCATTGAAAATTTACATAAACACGGCGCAGGCGCGTTAATCGTTGAAGCCGATAAAACAGTGATTGTTGATATGCAGGAAGTAATTGCCTTGGCGAATCAATATCGAATTGTGTTCGCCGCCATTGAACACACTTCATCCATAAGCGACTAGATTTCCATCAATGGCGAAAAATCCGTAACTTTGACGTTTGACTAGATAAGCCTTAGTACATCGTTTTCATGAAATGTGGTAACGATATTTTAGAAAAATTTTTAAAGAGAATAGTATGAAAATTGATGTAAAAGTCAAAAATTTGGGAAGAATTAAAGAAGCGGAATTTAAAGTTCGCCCAATAACAGTAATTACTGGTTCTAATGGTACGGGTAAAAGTTTTTTTACTAAATCGCTTTATTCTATTTTAAATGTTGTTAATAAAAATATTTATTATGAAGCGATTAGTAAAATTATAAGACAAATACGATTGAAGTTATTGCATTTTACGAGCATTAGTGAAGAAGAGACTATTTATAGAAATGATATTATATTAGCTATTGATAAGTTACAAATTGACTTAAATGATGCAGCTAGATGGAAAATAAATGATTATTTTATTTTGATTAATTCAAAACTAGGTGATATTAAAAAAACGCAGGCTGTCTATCTTGATTATCTAAATAAAATAGAAAATAAAATAAAATTTAATCATTTTTTAAAAATGGATATTGAAGATAGCTTTACCATATTACTTGATTATCTTAATAATCCTCAAAAAATATATTCTCAGTCACTTTCTTCATCAATAGATAATGAATTAAAAGATAATTTTCAAATTTCCTCACTAAATGAGTTAATTAGTTTTGAACAGAGAGAAACAGAAATTTTAGTTGATAACTTGCTACACATTAATTTTTCTGCGAATAATATTTCTCTTAAATTAGAAGATGATTTTATTGATGAAGTCGCTTGTTTATCTAGCGTTGTTTTCTTTGAATCGCCAGCTTATTGGAAAGTCAAAGATGCTTTAAAAATGGCAAAGGAAAGAACAGCATCTTTATTATCTTCTGGTCAGAATAGAGATGATTTTTTAACTGGTGTTCCTAAATATTTTTATGATTTAGACGACACATTAAAAATTAAAACAAAAACATCTGGTTATTTTAAAGATATAGCTGACTCATTAGAAAAGACAATAGGCGGGGAATTTATTTTTGAAGGTGATAACTTAAGTTTTAAAGAAAAAGAAACAGGACGTGAAATATCAAAACATCTGGTTTCCTTTGGTATGACTAATTTAGGCATGATTCACGCTTTGTTAAAGCATAATATTATTACCGCTGGTTCTTTTGTATTTATTGATGAGCCAGAAACTAATTTACACCCCGATTGGCAATTAATTTTGGTGAATACTTTATTAGCATTAGCCGAAAAAGGAGTTAATATTGTGATTACGACTCATAGCACTGATATATTAAAGTCTTTGGAAGTTGGAATAAAAAAACGAAAAATTGATAACCTCAATGATTTTTTATCCGTTCATTTTATTGACTTAGATGGGTATCTTCTTAAATTTGATAGTGATGCTGCTGATGTACAATTGACGGAGGCAATAAGTCTATTAAATTCAACATATTCTGATCTTTATTTTAGCGGATTGTAAAGCACTATGGTCAATAAAATGGATTATTTACAACAAATTAAACACGCATCTTGTGAATTAGGATTGCAAGAAAGTTCATATTTACAGGCTTTTAAACTTGATAATAACGATGGTATTGCTGAAGCTATTGGCTTTCATTCAGGAATGGTGAATAAGGTTGATTATTTTTTGACAAAAGATATTAATGTTCAATTAATAGAACTCAGTGATTTAGAAGAGTCTGCCAAAAAGTATCAGCAATACATTATTGATAATCTTTTAAATCAAGAAAATGAGCAAATTACTGAGGATGCAAAGAATGAAATTAGAAAAGAAGCGTGGAGACGTTTAACTGATGAGTTTATTAAAAAATGGTCTGGTTCTATTGCGGTTATAGAGCGTTTATATCGAAAAACAAACGAATTAATCGACACTGATCCGAAATATACCTTGCTCATTGTTTGCAAAAACAAAACGGATGTAAAAATACTTGATGAGCTTGGAAAACAACTGCCAAAGCAATTATCTGGCATGATGGGTAATGTAAAAGTTTGCAATACAGAAAAGTTAAATCAATTTTTACTTTATCTTCATCCATCCGCATGAAAATAATAAATAAAATCCTACCTATTTTCCCATCACTATGACCACAATTCTTTTCAGCGCGGGCGAATCGTCTGGCGATCAACACGCGGCTAATCTATTTTTAGAAATAAAAAAACACCAGCCTGATATTATTGGTATCGGTATGGGCGGGACAAAAATGGCGCAGGCAGGCATAGATATTCGTTATGATTCTGGTTCGATTGGCGTTATTGGTGTGGTGGAGGTATTAAAACACTATGGCGAAATTCGGCGGGCGTTGAATTTAATGAAAGCGGTTATTAAAACCGAACGCCCTGATTTATTGGTATGTGTGGATTATAAGGAATTTAATTTTAAACTGGCAAAGTTTGCCAAACAGCAGGGAATTAAGGTGTTGTTTTATGTCAGTCCGCAGGTGTGGGCGTGGCGTGCAGGACGGGTGAAAGCTTACGGAAAAGTGATTGATATGATGGCGGTGATTTTTCCGTTTGAAGTGCCTTATTATGAAGCGGAGAACGTGCCTGTGCGATATGTCGGGCATCCGTCGGTGGATAAAGTACATCCACAAATCAGTAAAGCGGAGGCTATGGCGCGGTTTAAGTTGGATGCGAATAAGCGCGTGGTCGGTTTGTTGGCAGGGAGTCGGGCGAATGAGATTAAGCGGTTATTGCCTGTGATGCTTGCTGCCGCAGCGTTGTTAAAAGCTAAGTTTGCCGATTGTCAGTTTATTTTGCCGCAGGCGGATTCAATTAGTGATGAATTACTGACTGAGTATTTGATTGATTCCCCAGTGGAGGTGACGGTGATTAAGCAGCAACCATACAATGTGATTCAGTGTTGTGATGCGGTGATGACTAGCTCAGGTACAGCGACTTTGGAAATTGCGTTGCTGACTGTGCCGATGGTGATTTGTTATAAATTGTCGCCGCTGACCTATTGGCTAGGGCGGTTATTGGTAAAAACGAAGTTTATCGGTTTGCCGAATATTGTCGCTGGTCAGTCGATTGTGCAGGAGTTTATTCAGCGTGAGGCGACGGCTGAAAATTTGGCAGCTGAAGTTGAGCGGATTTTAACGGAACAAGTTTATCGTGAAACGATGCTGGAAAATTTGCAAGACGTTAAGCAACGGTTAGGGCAGGGCGGAGGTTCTAAAAATATGGCTGTGTTAGCGTTGGAAATGTTGGCTGAGTAGTCAATCAGTTGCTTTCACAACTGATTGATTTTGAGAATGCTTAGGCTGGAAACAAGTATAAATTGTCTAATGCTGAAAGGTGTGCAAGTGGTTTAGAGCTAAACTTTGCAGCCGTTTTTGGTGGAACTTTATTTTCAGCTTTAGGCGCGGGTTTTGTGGCTACATTAATGCTGGGTTTAACTGCGGGCTTTACCGCTACTTTGGTATCTACTTTAGGTGCGGGCTTTACCGCTACTTTGGTATCTACTTTAGGTGCGGGCTTTACCGCTACCTTGGTGTCTATTTTAGGCGCAGGCTTTACGGCTACCTTGGTGTCTATTTTAGGCGCAGGCTTTACGGCTACCTTGGTGTCTACTTTAGGCATAGGCTTTGCCGCTACTTTACTGTCAGGTTTAAGCGCGGGCTTTATCACTACCTTAATATCAGTTTTAGGGTCGGCTTTTATGGCTACTTTGGCTTCAGTTTTGGCAACAGGCTTTGGTAGAACCTTGGTCAAAGGCTCAGGCGGAGGTGTTGAAATTTCTTGCGGTAAAGGATCGGTGTTAATTGTGGAGGGTAGCACTGGTAGAGCATCGGGGGCGACCTCTGTACCACCATCTAGCGGTGGTAATCTTTCATACAATGCGACAGGTTCACCATCCAGTCTATCCAGTGCATCATTTAAGACTTTTTGGTCAAATTCAGGTAATTCTTGACCGTTGGCTTTACGAATTAAATTGAGGGCAACGTTGTAGCGTTTCTCTTTACCCATATTTTCGCCTTCCAAATCAGGATGCGCTTCAAGGTACAGCACATTGTTTAACCAGCCCACTTTAATGGGTTGTTTAACGATGTAAACAGGCGTACCTACGGCAACTAAATCGAATAGAGCTTCAATATCTTCAGGATACATACGCACACAACCGTGGGTTATTTGCATACCGATACCATAGATTTTATCAATGTCGGTACCATGGATACGATATTCACCAGGGAGTGCTAAATATAAAGCGCGTGAACCTAGCGGATTATGCGGACCTGCGGGTACAACTGCGGGTAAGGGATCACCCTCTGCTGCGTGTTCACGTCTAATAGAGGCAGGTGGATTCCAAACGGGATTTTTAATTTTGTGGGTAATTCGAGTTTGCCCCAGTGGAGTTTGCCAATCTTGTCTGCCGATACCGTGTGCAAAAGACATCACTTTGCCGCTGTTAGGCGGGTAGTAGTACATACGAAATTCGGAGATGTTAAGCGTCACGCCATTATGCGGGGTATCGGGCAAAATGCGTCTATTAGGTAAACGAACCATCTGACCGACCTTGATTAACCAGCGATCAAGTTTTGGATTGAGCCTGACTATTTCTTCCTGTCCTAAATTGTAGCGTCGTGCAACATCTAATAAAGTTTCATTTTGTTCGACTGGAACTAAATAAGTGTCCTCATTAAAAAGGCTGATAACGGTATCACCTCTCATAGTCGGCAAATTGTAGGGGGTCGCATAGGCATCGGCAATAGATGTCAATAACAGCGAACAAGCAAGTAGGGTACGGATTTTCATTACAGTTAGGTTTCTCTTAGAACGATGTATTAATAGTAGCATTAGATTTACTATTACTTATGAGAAAATTTTATCATGAGCTTATTCATTAAACCATTTTTACAGTAATATCTTGCCTATCTGATGTTAAGTGCTTCTCCTAGGGCTTACGCACGAAATTTTCCGAACAGAATGCTATCCATATAGTCGTTACTCCAGCCCGTTTTTTTGCGTTTTGCTCGGATACTGTTTCGCGAGCTTGAGAGCGATCTTACGCAGAATAGCAAAACAGCGGGCAGAGCTAACTTCTCTGATTCGACCTCATCTTCTCGAAGACACATGTAACACCCAATGCAGGCGGTTTTCGATGCCCCAGCGACTGCGAATGGCTTGAATCTGCACCTTGGCAAACGCATCACACACGAGAGAAAATAGCGGATATCGCATTGGGTTTTATCTCGGTTAGCAACATGACGGATGGTTTCGACTGCCAGTACTTGCCGTAACACATGCCACTGTTGCAATACGGGTAGATGGCAGGCATCTAGACAAACAAAAGCACGATGACGCACCTGCCTACCATGGCTGTCATCAACATAATCTACGGTTGGACGAAGTGAACTGCCTACCCGAAAGCAGTGTTCCTCACAGTAGCGCACCGCTTCGTGCATCCTGCCCTTGAGCATCAGGCTGTCGAGCAGTTCAGGAATAGCGGTAATCTAATTAGACTTGCCGTCTGCTTTACGCTGCCCAATGGTCATCCCTTGCCGAGTAGCAAAGGCACTTAACGAGTGGAACGGCTTCTGTTTCTTGCTCTTATCAAAAGACCGACGTAATGTCTTGCCATCGATAGCCACCACCTCGCGTTGCTCTACGCTGGAAAAACTAGCGATCCATCCGAGGAAGCACTGCTCAACAGCATCTAGGTTGATAATCATAAATAACCGACGAAAGGTATAGCTAAGGCAAGATAAAGTGATTAGAAAAAATCTTGAAAACTACCGTATTTATTAGCTTTGTAGTCGTTGAAATATAATCAATTTATAGTGCGTCAGCTATATTATGTGAAGAGATACCGTTTTGCAACACTAGGAATGTTGCTAGCCAGTCCTTTTTCTCCTTACCGTATAGCTCTATATCTTCCCAGCTTTCAGCTCCAGCAACCACCGCACAAACAAGCAATCACTAGAATATCAATCAGACGATGTAAAACCTTTCCTGCATCGTCTCTTATTCCTTTGTTTACCAAAAGATAAAGAATCGCTAATTTTTACCGATAATGTCCAGAAAACAACGTGCGTAAGCCCTGACTTGCTACCGCTTCCAACACTGAAAATCATGGATGATTTTTAGTCCGGGAAGCTGTAGCAGACGGGCGTTTTTTCGCAGCGAAAGCGTACGGGGGAGGTCGCTATTGAACTCCTGATTTAACCTTCATCCCCAGAACCCTTCGTATCCACCGCCGACAACTTTTGAGATTATCGCGCCAATTTTGTGGCAGAAAATAAGGCAATAAACGTCGTAAGTAGACACATAGCACTAAGGGGTCGTACCACGGCGCATCACGCCAGCACAGAATAAAACCGCGCAAGTCCCTGTTATCAATCGCCAAATACAGACCCTGCGGAAACATCTTGATGAGCGGTGCTGGCTGGGAAACTGGCTGGGGTGGCGTAATAGTCCGTTGACCTGAGAGTAGTTGATTAAAGCTATAGCTAAAACTAACCCCAGAATGACGATCCAGATGGTAAGTTGGTGTTGGGCGTGGATTCATTTCCAGCATACAGATACGATCAGAAGATGTCTCCTGTATCCAGTCCACAGCGGCAAAGCCATGAAACCCTGTTATCCGCCCCACTTCTGAGATGATATGTTCAATGTCTGGATGATGCATCATGGTTCTTGCACTGGACGGGGACTCTGGTGTTGGCCAACATTCAGGTTTATAAGATGATTGCCAACATACTGGCACACCGTGATCAAACAGCACATCGGTTCCTCCTAAAACCCCCTCGCAAAACTGTTGCACCAATAATGGCTCGTCATTTGGTACCAATTCAGCATAGACTGGCGCAAGTTCGCTACTTTCACAAATTTTACGTACGGCATCACCTGCGAACCCGTGTGAAGATTTCAGCATTACTGGATAACCCGCACACTTAACAGCCTCTTCAACCTCTATCCAACCCTGACATAATTTGGAATACGGCATATAGAGACCCGCACTCACCATTTTATGATAAAAAGCATGTTTGGATAAGATTGTTTCAACGGCATCGCTACGATGATCAACTGGAAACCAGCCATCTAGCCAAGCTTCGCCATGATGCTCCGCCAACGCAACCAAGGTAGGTTCATCGCCGATGATGACTTGTGCGAAAGGTTGAGTTTGCGCACTCAACACCTCTTTAAGATGCAAGACACTGGCTTCTGCTTTGATTGAGGTCGGTATATGACGTGCTACAAAGCGTGAACGATTCACTATAAGACCAGGAGGTGACAGCAGTGTCACACGACAGCCAGCGTTATGTAACAAATAAGGAAGTCTTGCCAAACCAACAGCATCAAGTTTAGAGGCAACCAGTAAAACTTCGTATGGTAATAGTTTCTTTGACATTTTTTATACTGTAGTAATAGTTAATTTTTTCGGATGCCAAGATAGGCTGTTTTAACTGTCGTTTGTCGCTCCTAACTGTTAGGAGACAGATAGTCCAAAGTCGAATGCAAGCGTTGACTGTTGTAAAAGCCAACAATGTAGTCAGTGACATTACGAATGCCTTACTAGTGGTTGGCTTAGTCGCGCGAGCATATCAGCTCCATTTTCAGGTTTAGGAAGACGCGTTCCAATAGTTATCGCCTATAACTCGTCTTCCTGCTATTCATTGCTTAAGAAACCGATACCAATTTTTTACTTTACGCGTGATTATCACCAACTGAGAAAGAATTGGCGTTGTGTCAAACCATTTTAAATTGGCAATATCACTTGATGATGATCTTTGAAAGCCCAAATTTGGATTTGCAATTAAAGTAATGGTAGTGGGATTTTGGACTCGAAAGGTTGAATAAGCACCATCAACGTGCATGGGTCCTGCGATAGGATGCCCTGCTGGACGAGTTAAAATCTCTTCAAGAAAATCTACCAGTTGAGCAATAGTGTTCTTGTTCATCGCTAGAAAATGAGCCAGTACCAACGGCTCGGAATATTCATGGAAAACAATTTCCTGACTTTCATCCAAGACTAACCCATGTCCCAGATAAACAAAATCCCATTTTAATGGGCGGAGTTTATCGGTAATTCTATCTTGCTGCTCAATCAGAAAACGAGAAAATGACAAATCATCCTCCATGATAAGCAAATTATTTAGATTTTGGCTTTTAGCATCTTTTAACACAGCTAAATGACTTAAAAAACAACCTCTAGCACCAATACTAGGGAATTCGCCTTTATCAGTAGGTCTAATCGCGGGGAAAAACGTGACTTTATCAGATAAACCGAGTCTTTTCAGTTGCTGTTCCATTTCTGCTCGACGATCTAGCCGTTCTGGCAGATTTATAATATAGGACTTATCGAAAAAATTTAACAAAGAAGATTTTGAATTCATAAATTACTCGTTTATTTAATTAAAGATGGATAATTGAAAAACTTTTCCATAACTTATGGTAGTCCTAAGCATTAAGTGATTTTTTGATAGGTAGTCTTAATGTGGTACAAACCTAGGTTTGTACCACATTAAGACTAAGTTGCTACATAAAAATATTTCGGTATTCTGAAGTGCAAGCCCTACTTGCAAGTGCAAACAGAGCCTACATTCCAAGGTTTTGTGTTCACCCGAAAACTTATTCATGACCGCTTTCTGGCATTATACAACAAAGACTGTTAGTATTACACAACAAAGAGTGTGGGTGGGCTGGTGTGTTAATTTCTTGGTTATATGATGGTTTGTTTAAACTCGCTTATTGCTTGTAGTAGCCACTAAAACAATTAGTGACCATTAAACAATTTTGTTCTGTATGAATTCTTAGGTCTTTTTAAGTAGTGTATTAAAATCAATAGTTCGGACAGTTTTTGTATTCATAACAGCAACATATATGGTCATAAATTTAAGTTTTCAGGTAAACACAAAACCCTAAATACAGGCTCTGCCTACACTTGCAAGAAGGACTTGCACTCGAAGACTGAAATCCTTTTATGTAGCAACTTACTCTCTTTGCTGTGTAGCATTAATACACAATAAAACGATACTGTTCGTGGTGACCTTAATCACCTATGTGGACAATCAGCCAGCACTGGAAGCATCTGGAACTCATGTAGAGAACTCAACGCTTATTTTTATTGGTATCAAATGGTTTGCAGGTTCAATATATCGTCTGACATCCTGTTTTTTTCGGCGTAGTGACCCCCCGTTGTTTCTTATTGCTTCTCTGGATTTTTTTTGTTTATGACTGGGTTGCCACGCGGTAATATCGCATTGAACTTTATTATAGCTGGGATGCAAAAATCGCCAGTGCCATTTCTTTTTATCGTGAATTACTGGAAACAAAATCATGACGCAACACCGCATAGCTTATTTAGTCAGTCAATATCCAGCGTATTCGCATACCTTTATTTTGCGTGAAGTAGTGCAGCTGCGCCAGTTTGGCGTTGAAATTTTAGTCGCTTCCATCAACTTGCCAGACCGCCCATTTGATAAACTGACGGACATAGAAAGACAGGAAGCGGAACAAACTTTTTACATCAAACAACAGGGCATTGCGAAAGCGGTTTCGGTGTTAATGAAAATCCTGTTATTGAATCCTGTCGGTCTGTTTCGCGGTATTAAACACGCGATTAAACTGGGTGGCTGGAATATCAAAATGGTGCTGTATCATTTCTTTTATCTGGCAGAAGCCTTGTTGGTGGGTGACTGGATGCAGGCACAGAATGTCAAACACATTCATGTCCATTTTGCTACGCCCGCCGCTTCTGTTGGTATGTTGGTAAAAACTGTGTTTGGTTACGGTTTTTCCATTACCGTGCATGGATCAGACGAGTTTTATAATATCAGTGGCTATAACCTGCCTGAAAAGATAATCGCTGCTGATTTTCTTTTCTGCATCAGCCATTATACCCGCAGTCAGATTATGAAATGGGCACCTCTTAAGGCGTGGGCAGGGTTTGATGTCTGCCGTTTGGGGGTTGATCCCCAGCGCTTTATTCCCAGTGTTAAAAGTCAGGCAAACGAAACTTGTCAGATACTTTGTATTGGACGCTTGCTACTTGCCAAAGGACAATCGATTATATTGGATTCTGTTGCCCAATTAAAACAGCAAGGCGTATTGGTGCATTTAACACTGGTAGGCACAGGCCCAGACCAGCAAACTTTAATAAACTATGCCGAATCTCTGGGCATTAGCTCACAGGTTACGTTTACGGGTGCAGTGGATCAGGACAATATTTTGCCTTATTACAATCAGGCGGATATGTTTGTTTTACCTAGTTTTGCCGAAGGTATCCCTGTGGTATTAATGGAAGCGATGGCAATGGCAATTCCCTGTATTACATCAAGAATTACGGGCATACCCGAATTAATTCAGGATGGAGAAAACGGCATATTAGTCCCCGCCTCTGATAGCGAAGGTTTCACGCAAGCCATTAAACGCTTGGCTGAAAATCAGGCGTTGCGCCAACAATTAGGTGAGGCAGGTAGAGCGACCATTTTGTCTGATTATGATCTGAATAAAAATACGCGCTATTTTTATGAAAAACTGGCTCAACGACTCGATGCCTTATGAGTAAAGTCAGCACACTATGTTTTCTATTGTGTTGCTTGATTATTAAATCAGTAGCTTCTAGCTCAGTTTTTTAGACATTTATATTGTTGAAGAATAAATAACAATATCTTCACTAATCCATGCTGATAATTAAAATGGCTGTATAATCTATCCAATTGGGACGTTAATTATATTCACTGTAAAGGATAAGTAAGAAACCAGCTTAATCTTGAATTGTTTTAGCATCAATTTAAATATGAGGTTTAGATTTTCTATGATGACAATATTATCTTTTTCTTTTCAGCTAGCCATACTTAGCTTAACGCTAATAGGCACGGTTGAATTATTGGCATTAACGCTTGCGGGCTTATTTCATAAAAAAACTTTATTAGATCGTTCTATTAATAAAGATTTATTACCTAAACTCATTGTTGTCATGCCCGCACATAATGAGGAAATAGGTATTGCCGAGTGTATTCATAATATTAAAGCCAGTTTAAATAAAACAACAGGCTGTAATTTAGTGGTTATTGCCGATAACTGTCAGGACGCTACTGCCGAAATCGCCAGAAATGCAGGGGTAAGAGTGATAGAGCGTCAGCATGATACCAAACGCGGCAAAGGTTACGCGCTGGATTATGCGTTTTCGCTGTTATTGCCTGAACAGATTGATGGCTTTATCGTCATTGATGCCGATAGTCGGGTTGATGAACAAATGATTAGCGATTTTCAATATGCGTTTGCTCAAGGCTTTGATGCTTTGCAATGCCGTTATCGTATTTCCAATCCTGATGCTTCTTATCGAGCCAAACTGCAACGTATCGCCTGGTTAGCGTTTAATGATTTACGTTTATTGGGGCGTGAACGTCTTAATGTCTCCGTGGGAATTTTGGGTAACGGCTTTGCATTAAGTCGCAAGGTTTTAGAAGCCGTGCCTTATGAAGCGGGGTCTATTGCCGAAGATATGGAATACCATTTACGTCTGGTCAATAAAGGCTATCAGGTACATTTTCTTGATACTGTCACGGTTTATTCAGACGCGCCTAATCAGGGGGATAATGCGGCTGTACAGCGTACCCGTTGGGAAGGTGGACGTTTTCGCCTGATTATTGACCATGTACCCTCGTTATTTAAAGAAGTTCTGACAGGTCACTGGAATCTGCTTGAACCCTTGGCAGAGTTATTGTTATTACCTTTAGCTTTTCATGTAATACTATTATTACTAACCTTATTAACGCCGTGGCTACTATTAAAATATTACGCAATGGCTGGCTTATTGTTAGTGTTCGCTCATGTTCTGATTGCCATTCGTCTCGGCGGTGGCGGCTTAACTGATGTTAAAATCCTAGCAACAGCTCCATTCTATATTCTGTGGAAGCTTACATTATTACCAAAACTATGGCGTAATGCGCGTGAGAATGCCGCGTGGCAACGCACAAATAGGGAGAATTCATGACAACTTTATCAGTGCTTATGGTGACGTATAACAGTGCGCCAGACTTACCCGCCTGCCTTAACAGCCTGCGCGGTCAAACGTTAAAAGATTTTGAAATTATTGTGATTGATAATGCCTCACGCGATGATTCAGTTGCCCTGATTCGTTCAGACTATCCAGAGGTTAAATTAATTACCAGTGATAGTAATCTCGGCTTTGGTAATGCCAATAATAAGGCGTTAACTGTCGCTGAGGGACGTTACATTGTTTTACTTAATCCTGATGCGACATTGCCTGCTGACACCCTTGAAAACGCACTAAAGCATATAGAAGAAAATCCCGATGTTGGCATGGGTGGTGGTCTTTTACAAGGTACTCAGGGCGAATGGCAACCTTCGGCACACTTATTCCCTTCTTTGTTAAATGATGCTTTGACCTTATCAGGTCTAGCAGATCGCTATCCAAACTCACGATTTTTTGGGCGTTTTAATCGTTCATGGGCAGACTCTACGCAAGCCGCTGCTGTTGATTGGGTGGTTGGTGCATTTCTAATCTTACGACGTGATCTGGTGGATCAAATTGGTTTATTTGATCCGCGTTTTTTCCTTTATTACGAAGAGGTTGATTTATGCCGACGTATTTATCAAGCAGGTTTTAAGCTCTATTATTGGCCTGACTTGGTGATTACCCATATTGGCGGTACATCAGCAGAAACCGTTGATGGTCTTGCCTTTTCAAGTTCTGGAAAGCAAGTCACTTTATGGCGTATCTATAGTCAGTTATTGTACTATCGTAAATGGCATGGTTCTATTTATAGTTGGCTAGTCAAAGGCTTTGAACAAAGCTGGCATAGGTTACGCGCATGGCGGAATACGACCCGTAATCCTGCCAAGGCAGAAGAATCCAAACGCATTGTCGAATTCTGGGAACAAGCCTGGAAAAATACACAAGGTGGTTTGCATTCACCTTCTCAACCATGGTAACTGCGATTAAATCCCGAAAAATAGTAAGCGACAATACGCATGTCTAAATCAACTACCACACCTGAATCATTCGGTCAGCAACCACGGTACGCTTTACCGCGTATTTTTGATATTTTGACGAGCTTCCTACTCATCATACTGTCATCACCACTTTTATTACTACGCGCTCTTGTTGCCTGTGTTCAAACAGGGCGCGTTTTTAATCGTCACAATCAAATCGGACGTTCTCAACAAACGTTTGAACGCTTGTCTTTTGCTGGTTCACGGTCAGGCAAACATTTAGCCGTGTTATTAAATATTTTGCGCGGTGATTTGAGCTGGACGGGGCTACGCGCTCTTGAACCAGAAGAACTGACCAGCTTACCTACAAATGCTTTTTTCCGTTTTGTGGTCAAACCAGGCGTGATTTCACCCTATACGCTTAAAAAGAAAATGGGTATCGCCTATGATGATGAACTCTCAATAGACCACGAATTTTATTACAACGCCACCGCTAAAAATCATCTCTCGCTGATTTTACGCGGTGCTATTGGTTTATTGTTAGTGGGAAATGAACCCAGACCCACCCCGCCGTTGTTGCATTTTTGGGGAATAGAGATTGTTAATACCACCATGAGCGAAGCAATAGACTGGATAGAGCAACGTGTGCAACAACAAAAAAAATCCCTGCTCGCTTTCGTCAACCCTGATTGCCTGAATATTGCCTATAAAAACCCCGACTACCACCATATTTTACAAACCGCAGATAGGGTTTTACCCGATGGCATTGGTCTTAATATCGGCTGTCGTATACTTAATCAGGCACTGATGGCGAATGTGAATGGTACGGATTTATTTCCCAAATTATGTGAACGTGCGGCTCAAAACGGTCACAGTTTGTTTTTATTAGGTGGATTAGCAAATGTCGCTGAACTTACCGCTCAAGCCATGCAGCAGCGTTATCCTGATCTATTAATTGCGGGTGTGCAAGATGGCTATTTCACTGCTGAACAAGAAAGCCAAATTATAGACACGATTAATAATTCAGATACGAGTATTCTTTTAGTGGGTTTTGGTGTGCCTAGACAGGAATTATGGTTAGCAAAACACCATGAACAACTCAAGCCTACCGTTTGTTTAGGCGTGGGTGGACTATTTGACTATTACTCAGGTCGCATTCCACGCGCACCCGTCTGGATGAGAGAAATTGGTTTGGAGTGGTGTTGGCGATTAATACAAGAACCAGGACGAATGTGGCGACGCTACATCATAGGTAATCCTTTATTTCTTTATCGTGTTTGGTTGCAACGCCAACAGGGAGCAAAGTGAGCCAATTTCGATTGGCGGTTCTGTCGCAAAGTTTGCTGGTTTTAGTAATTGAAAAATCCAATACTCAGTTTTAAAGGGTGCTAACTTTCCCAAAGATATAATTTCTTCGTAGTTTTTTATGTCATATTTTAGTATGTACTTATTTGTACTCGCTGTGGATCAACCCACGGTAAGAAAAACGGTCATATTCATAATGGTAAACAAAACCGACCGTGGACGGCAGTTTGTGATGAATAACGAACAGGTGGTGTATTAAATCTGTGATTTTTGCTTTTAAGAATGACTACCAATTATTAAATCCTAGATAACAGGTTTCACCCACTACCGAAAACCGATCTCCCTCTTCATAAAAAACGGTCGTTTTGGCGGTGCGACAGAGGTATTTCCAGCCAAATCCTGTGATCGTTTCTAGCCACTCAGCCCCATCAAATTCACCGTCACCTAAGCAGACAACCTCCGCAAGTTCAGGGATTATAGTCTTAACCGCCGTGATCAGTTCGATGTGCAGGATTTCGGGGAAGTGTCCTTTTTTACCCTTGCGCGTCACCCACAATAACGGTAATGACCGCTTTTGATAAACTACGCTGACCATCAAGGTCACGCAGCCACGCGCTGTACTGCTACCATCGATAATCAACACCAACGCTTCCTGTGCCAGACTGCTCAGCACTGTTTCTATGAACGGCAGGTAATGCAGATCAATGCGGATGTTTTTGTTTTTC
Source organism: uncultured Methylococcales bacterium (assembly GCA_903902705.1). GTDB lineage: Bacteria > Pseudomonadota > Gammaproteobacteria > Methylococcales > Methylomonadaceae > UBA4132. The sequence goes on along the minus strand of CAIUVX010000065.1, from coordinate 6 downwards.
AGCCAG
>CAIUVX010000064.1 GCA_903902705.1 uncultured Methylococcales bacterium | reverse complement strand
CTACCACAACCACCTAAAACTAACCAAAATGTGCCGAAAAATTCCGCAGCACAGGCTCTCATATCAATATTCATCGTTATATCCCATTAATTAAAATCAATAAAAATTCGTAAGGCGCAAGTCGGCTTTCGGTTATTGCGTCTTACCGCGTTGACATATTTCCCCGTAAGGTACAATAGTGTAACGTATTGCAAAGCATGATTACCACCCTATGCGGTGCAATGATAATGCTGTGGTGGAAGTTTATGATGACGCGTTTGAGTGGGAAAATGATGAAACGGCTATACCACAACAGGTATTTCCATCTTTGTATTCTTACACGCAAAAATAATTGTTGGATAAATATTTTTATTCCGATGACAGTAACTATACTTCGCAAGTCACAGCTAACATCCCTTCAAGGGATGTTAGCTGTTTCACCTTAAAAGAACTACGATTTCTTACTCTTTGCCAATTCAGTCACCGCAATATAATTGGTCTTACCCGTTGCCATGACGGGAATCGCATCAACCACAATAATTTTCTTGGGTAACAAAATAGCGGCAACGCCAGAAGAAGCGTCGGCTAATTGCTGTACAGTCGCCTGTTTTTGTGTGGTGACTAGAATGACTTGCTCACCTTTTTTGGCATCGGGCAAACTGATTGCCGCATGATGTGCGCTAGACCACGCGTTGCTGGCAAGCGTTTCTACCGCTGTTAATGACACCATTTCACCAGCGACTTTAGCAAAGCGTTTGCTACGTCCGCGTATACTGATAAAACCTTCTTCATCGACATGAACTATGTCGCCTGTGTCATACCAACCATCACCATAAAGTGATTTAGGCGGGACTAATACGCCCGCGTTATCGGCTAATAAATAACCTAGCATGATGTTAGGCCCTTTGACGTGTAAGCGTCCTGCATCGTCAATGCCTTCAATAGGTTCAAGTTTGTATTCCATTGCTGGCATAAAACGACCGACTGTCCCTGCTTTGTAATACATAGGCGTATTGACCGACGTGATAGGTGTGGTTTCGGTCGCGCCATAACCTTCTAGTACGCGTATACCAAATTTTTCTGCCCACAGTTGACGGGTAGTTTCTTGCAGTTTTTCCGCGCCTGCGACTACATAACGCATATTGAAAAAATCATACGCGTGGGCTTTTTTCGCATAAGCAGCTAAAAAGGTGTTAGTGCCGAACATGATGGTGGCGTGTAGCTCATACGCCATTTCGGGGATAATGGCATAGTGTAATGGCGTTGGATAAAAGAATACTCTCATGCCATTCAATATTGGCAACATCGTGCCAACAGTAAAACCAAAGGAATGAAACATCGGTAAAAAGTTAAGTACCACATCTTGGGAATTAAAACTGATACAAGCTTCTAATTGTTTAAGATTGGCTAATACATTGGCATGAGACAGTACTACCCCTTTGGGTACGCCCTCAGAACCTGAGGTAAATAAAATCACCGCAGGACTATCTGCGGAATACAAACCTAGATTTGTACACCCAATTGGGATTCTAGCTTGTAACCACGCAGTGAATTTGTCGACCGTGCTGATATGAGCGGCTAAATCTTCCAGATACACCAACTTAACTTGCTGGGCTAAATGATCTGCTTCGTTGGTTAAATGCCCTAGTTCAATAAAATAGCGTGACGTTAGTACGATTTTAACTTTTGCCGTTTGACAGGCAGAAAACATCCCTGCTGAACCCGTGGAATAATTGAGCATAGCGGGTACACGCCCATGCACTTGCAAACCCAGAATGACACATAAGGTTTTAGTTGAATTCGGTAGAAAAATACCCACAGCTTCACCTGTTTCGGTAATCTGTTTTAATGCGTTACCAATCGCCAAGGTGCGGGTAATCAAGTTGTTATAACTTAATGGTCGCCGTTCTAAACCCTCAGCAACAATATGGCTACCACCGTGTATTTTCCGTGCGTCAAGCAAGCTGGCAAAAATGCTTTGCCGATAGTTGCTAGTGGATAACATCATTTCTGTCATTAGGTTCGCTAAAATACGACCACTGTACTGACGGCGCGTTTTACCTCTTAATTCTGCGGGAACGACCAAACGGGTCGCAGGCAAAATTTTAATGGTAATTTTTGGAAATAGGCGCAAGCGTACAATTTTATGCAATCTGGAAAAGTGAGTGTATTGCCCGCCATCGATACGCACAGGCAACACCGCTGCACCTGATTTATCTGCCACCATGCCTGTACCGTCATAAATTTTCATTAACGTACCCGTCACAGTAATACGTCCTTCGGGGAAAATAACGGTTTTGGTATCGGTTTGTAAATGGTGAATTAAATCCTTAAGCGATAAAGGATGAGTGGGATTCATTGGAAATACTTTCGACAGCCCCAGAAATGGCTTTATCCACCATTGTTCAGAAATATGGGTATTAATCGCAAAGGTAACATCATCAGGCAAAAATACGCCAAGTAATAATGGATCGAGAAACGAAGTGTGATTAGCGACAATCAATACCCGTTTGCCTGCTTGATCATAGTTTTCTAACCCCGTGACTTCTACTCTGTAAAGTAAGCTCAATAGTGAATGTAAAAATTTTTTCAGCATAGTATTTTTCCATAGATCGTTAAGACATTCGTCTTATCAACAAGATGTGTGATGTGAATAAGCGATACAGTTAAGTGTAACGCGCTATGCTTATATTAGGAAACTACTGATTAGTATTTACTGCAATGCTGGTAGTGCTAGTCACTAGAAAAATACTAATGCGGGATAACTACCATAAAATAGCTCCTATAATGTACACGCTCATATTGTAGGTGTCGTTACCCAAAATCCCACCCAAAAAAATCATAGCATGACTACTGAATCAAATTCCCTAATGCCAATAAATAAAACCGTTGCGTTGATAGCCCTACTGACAATAATCAGCGGCTCGCTGGTATTATTTGGTTGGGCATTTGATATTACCGTCCTAAAAAGTATTTTGCCGACGTGGGTTTCCATGAAAGCAAATGCCGCTTTCTGTTTTATTTTAATCGGTATCATGCTGTTGTCACTGCCCACCGTGTTTGCGGCGAAATTCTCAATCTTGCTGTCTTGTATTGGATGGTTTTGTGGATTGCTGGCAGGGCTGATTGGCGTGTTGACACTGAGTGAATATCTATTCGATTGGAATATTGGTATCGATCAATGGCTAATCCATGAATCAGCGGGTACGGTGGGGACGGTATACGCAGGACGTATGGCTCCAGAAACCGCTTGGTGTTTTGCTCTACTGGCAACAGCGGCGTGGTTTAACACAGTTCGTTCACACATTGTCGCAGTGAGTCTTGGGCTGTTGGTATTGATTCTTTCGTTGATGGCAACACTGCTTAATGTCACATCTGCATTCAGTATATTTGGTATCGCCTTTGGCTTCACCCAAATGGCATTTCACACCGCTGTGTTGTTCATGCTATTGGGATATGCTGTTATTACAATGAATTGGCGGTGCTATGATGAAAATATCCCGTCCACGTCTTTTTCGCGCTCTCGACTTATTCTTGGCATCAGCATGATCGCGGTGATTCCCGTTGTCATCACGATGACACTGCTAGTTCTCTTTCAGTTGCGTGAAGATACTGAAATAAAAATCGCAATCTTTACTCAAAATATCGCTGCAATCATGGAGTTATCTGTTGCTATTTTCACGACTGATTAAACAATCATGGCTAAGCCAAGAACACGATATGGAGTTGCTGAAAATCAATCAGCAAGCACTCTATGACGCTCAGAGGCTCGCCAAACTGGGCAACTATCACTATGACATAAGCCATGATTTATGGACAAGTTCCGCTATTCTCGATGATATTTTTGGTATCCCCCTCGATTATTTGCGTGACACTGCACACTGGTTAGCACTGGTTGTGCCTGAGTCACGCCAAAGTATGGCGGATTATCTCAAGTTCATTATCGAGCAGCATTTAGCCTTTGACTGCGAATACCGCATTAGCGCGTTTGAACAATGGCAACCGCATTTAATCTGGATGGATATGCGTATGCCTGTGATGGATGGTTATCAAGCTACGGCTAACATTCGCCAATTGAACGGAGGCAAGGCGGTTAAAATCATTGCCTTGACTGCCAGTGCTTTTATAGATCAACACGATAGCATCATTAATGCGGGCTGTGATGCAGTGCTACACAAACCGTTTCACATTCCAGAGATTTTTACCGCACTGGCAAACCTGCTAGGGGTTAACTTTATTTATGAAGATGCCTTAGAATCCGCATCATCGCCTGTTGTGGAAATAACCGCTGAAATGCTAACCACGCTACCTATTGCACTGCGACAACAATTACACGAAGCCGCGTTAAATCTGGATATTGAAGAAACCGACGCGGTACTCGCTCAAATTCGCCTCATCGCTCCCGCCATTGCCGATGGTTTGCAACAATTGGCAGCTCATTATCAATTCGACCAAATTATTGATTTGGTTGCGGCGGCGGGCAGTGAGTGAAATCTGTATAACCCAGAAAAACACACACGATTTAATTGAATATAGCGTGTGTTAACGTAGCTTATAGTGGACTTGCACCCATGAATACGCGCCATTTTTCACTTGTTCAGAAATACTGCCATCGGCATTAAGTAATTGGTCAGATTTTGAAAAAGCTTGTGAGCTTGCTACCACAGTTATAGTACCGTCACCAGAATTACCTTCTATAGGAAGATCAATGCCTTTAGGTGGAAAAAGCTGCTCTCTATCGGCAGGGAGTAATTTATCTGGCTGACGGGGATTAGGACGTAAGGTTGTTATTTCACCTTTAGTATCATGGTCGTTCACTCGAACATAACTAGGCTGTGTTAGGGTAAAACTCAAATGAAATGACTCGCCATTTTTATACTCAAGTTTTGAGGTTTGTAGCTGTATAACACCATCACTACTTGTTCCAAATTGAAAGGGGGGAGTTAATTGACCAGCTTCTTTTTTATCATTTTCAGCCGCGATTCTATCAGCTTCTTTTTTAGCATTTTCAGCCGCGATTCTATCAGCTTCTTTTTTAGCATTTTCAGCCGCGATTCTATCAGCCTCTTTTTTGGCATTTTCAGCCACGATTCTATCAGCCTCTTTTTTGGCATTTTCAGCCACGATTCTATCAGCCTCTTTTTTGGCATTTTCAGCTGAGTCCACTTTGCTTTCAATTTGCTTTGTATAATTAATAGGAGGTGGAACGGGAGCGGGTTTGAACACTACCAGCAAGCCTATAATAATAAGCACTACGCCACCACCAATGCTGCCGTATTTTAACCAAGGTGTTTTAACAGGGCGTAATTTATCCAGTAATTCACGAATATTAGGGGTGCGTAAGTCTCTTTCAAACGCTAAGGCTTTGTTTAACGCTTCCATTTGCTTAGTGTTTAAACCATGAATCGGTTCGGCTTTTTTACTTCTTCTTTTTGGATCAAAAAACTTTTTGCCCGTTAGTATTTCGTAAATAACACAGGCAAATGAATAAATATCATCACGGCAATCGGGAGGATCACCCAGTCGGGTGTCAGGAGACGCATAGGCTAGTGTAAATGCACCAAGATCATCGCCATTAAATTTGGTTCTATCGTCTTCGTTTTCGTTTATCTTAGATGCAATGCCAAAATCCAATACCTTCACCACACCTTTCTCAGTGATGAAAATATTTCCAGGTTTAATGTCACGATGGACGATGTTGTGTTCATGCGCAAAAGCGAGGGCATTGCCAACGCCTTCAATAATGAACCAAGCGTGAGCCAAGGTCGTTGGTTGATGGTTGATGTATTCGCTCAATGTTTGCCCAGTAAGGTATTCCATGGTCATGAAAACATTTGCGCCGTCTCGACCAAAGTCGTGAACTTTAATATTGTTCGGACAGTCGGAGAGCATTTTGATACGATCAAACTCTCTGAATAAACCCATGACCAGCTCTTTGTTACCAGACAACTCTGATTTTAATACTTTGAGAGCCACATAAGGATCTCGTGCGCCGACTTCCTCCCAGTCTTTATTCAGTGCTTTAAAAACGCTACCCATACCACCTTCACCCAATACCTGAACCAGTTCATAGGTGTTTTTTACTACGCTACCTATTTCTAGCGGCATGGTAGGAAATGAACCTGTATTGGAGTAGCTACTTACGCTTGTACTGGATTGAACACGCCGTTCATTGGTCGTTTGCTCTGTTGAAGAATTGGCAGACGGATTTGAATTTAGTATTGTCTGTTCTTCATTGAGGTCTACTGATTGAACAAGCGTAACATCCGTATCATTTTTAACACGGGTAACATCAGTATCATTTGAATCGGTGTGCGATTTTTCCGACATAAAAGAATCAAGCCTTAAAAATTAACTTTGACAAAAAATCATCGCCCATTTTTTAAAATTGGCGATGATTTTTGCGAGGGGAGTAGCTCTACGCATCCTTGTTCGCCCTCCAACAATAAGGTGGGCGATAATATTATTCAAATAATTCAGTACGATATTTTACTAGGCTAACGGCGTTTTATGACAAACAACAGTGCCAATATTCTCACTGTTTAGCAATAAAGCGTACTCGCCGATTAACTTCACTGTCTGGATGCTTAGGGTCGAGCAGACCCTCTTTACCTTTACCAACAATTTGAATATGGTCAGGTTGAACACTAAAATTATTAACCAAAAAATCCTTTACAGACGCAGCTCGCTGTTCAGATAGCGTTTTGTTGTAAGGTTGACTACCAACAGCATCGGTATGACCTTCAACGATAAAACTTTGATCTTTTAAGTCTTCAGAAATCAATGCTTGCCCGACAGGTGTAAGCTGTTCCTTCGCAGCGTCAGTCAGTTTTGCTGACTTATAGTCAAAGACAATTTCCATAGATATTGCTGGCAGATCTTCTGTTATTGGAGCTATTTTACGGCTTTTTATGGGTTTGCCATTTGCATCCAACTCAACAACTTTAGGCTTAAAAAAAGCTTTAACTTCTTCGGCTGTTATCTTCCCCTTACCAACATTCTTTTCATCAGCACCAGCAACGTTTGTCAGTGCAATTATGCCAAACAGACAAAATAATAGATGTTGTGTTTTCATAAAAATACCCCAAAGAAATATTAAAACAAAGAACGCTACGCCAGTGGCTTATCCATTTGGTTGAATGAGTTAACAGCGGCATAAATTTATTAACCTACTAACACCGCAATTATACATAAATCCTCTTAGCCTCGAACATAGCATCGCAATTCTATAGCAAACAGCGCGTGCCAATAGCTTTACTTTCTAGCAATAATGCGTACTCGGCGATTGACTTCGCTACTTGGATTATTAGGATCAAGTAAGTCACTTTTTCCTTTACCAACAATCTGAATATTAGTAGATGGCAGGTTGAAAGCCGTCACTAAAAAACTTTTTACCGATGCGGCACGTTCTTCAGACAAGGTTTTGTTATACGCTTGACCACCCACACCATCAGTATGACCTTCAACGACAAAACTCAGGTTTGATAATTTTCCAGAAGCCAATGCTTCACCCACAGGTCTGAGTTGTTCCTTGGCAGTCGCAGTCAACTCTGCGGAGTTGTAACCAAAGATAATTTCCATAGACAACGCTGCCTCATTGTTACTTGAGGCGGGCATTGGAATGGGTTTTGGTTTGCTAGGTCTTGGTTTGGTTGACGAAGGTCTGGCATCCAGTTTACTCATATCAATAGAGCGACTGTTGTCTTTTTTAACATCGCCTTCATAATCAGCATCTTCGGGTGTAGCACTTGGATTAACATTAGAAGGATCGAGAGCGTTAATTACGTCATTGGCTGATGGTACTTTTTTACCAAAATTAACGTCAGCATAAGCGACATTGGTTAAAATCATTACGCCAAACAGACAAAATAACAGGTGTTGTGTTTTCATAAAAATACCCCAAAGAAATATTAAAACAAAGAACGCTTAGCCAACTAAGCTAGTAGCTTATTCATTTGACTGAATGAGTTATCAGAGCGTGAACGGCGTTACAAATTTATAGCTAACCCCGCCAATTATACATAATTTCCTATTACCCTCAAACGAAATAACAATTCAATTTTAAGTTTTCATAATATCATCCTACGCGTTATTTTTAAATTTCTTAGCTTTAAACGATTGTGCTATACAATGCCTACTTTTAACTTAGATAGAGTTCGTCATGGCAAATTACCCAGAAAAAACCTGTTCAATAGAACGCTTAATTACGCATCCAAAATCAGTTGCATCCGCCAAAGCAGGGTTAAAAACCCAGCAACGCCGTAATGGTGTCTATGGCTATCCTGAAGAAGAGTTTGATTTAGACGGCGTAACTTTTGTCATCACTGATTTACAATATGAGCGTTTAGGTGATATGACTGACCAACACGCACAAGCAGAGGGTTATCCTACCTTAGCACTGTACAAAGATATTATTTTAAAAATGCACGCAGGTATGAGTTGGGATGACGAAGGTCACGCGTGGGTACATAGCTTCGCTATTAAATAGCAATCTGAGGGGGAAAATAAACTATGTCACTATTAGAGACGTTTACTAAGAAAAAAAAACTGAGTGCCGCCATTAATCAAACTGCAAAAGCGCGTAGTAGCGAAGGCACAGCTGCCGACCATTTGTATAAAGGGGCTTATCACGATTATGCCGAAGTGTTAGTGGGTGATCCACTGCGTTCTGACACATTGTATAACTGGGGCTTTGCGTTGTTACATCAAGCAAAAACTAAAACAGGTGATGAAGCCATTAAGCTGACTCAAGAGGCGATTGCTAAATTTTCTTTTTGCTTACTGCTAAACCCCTCATATTTAGGTGCGGCGATTGATGGCGGTGTGGCTTATATGGATTTAGCCAGATTAAAAGCCGTTGATTTTAATGATGAATTATACGAAGCCGCACGAATTAATTTTGAACAAGGCAATGCCATTCAGGCAGGCACGGCTTCTTATAATCTTGCCTGTATTTATGGCTTACGCGATGAAGGTGAAGCCTGTTTAGCGGCTTTACAAGAATCTAAAAGCAAAGGCAGCTTACCCGACGTTGATAGCATTGTTAACGATCCTGACTTGGATAAGGTTAAAGACCAGCCTTGGTTTGTGGCATTTTTAGCGGCATTGAATGAAAAATCGGAAACTATTGTCGCTGAAAACACCCAGCTTGTAAGCGAGCCAGTAGAACCCAAAGAACTCTAAAAAGCTATCAACGACAAAAACACTGTTAATGCGGAATAAGCGAATAAAAGCTATTTGCTAAAAATTGTTGTGGCTATCGGTATTCAATATTCGATAGCCACACTCGGGTCAAAGCTGAAATAGATTATCGTCTTTTTGTTTTCTTACCCACAGTGCGAAAATAATAATCGCCCAGCCGCGTATCGCAATTTCGATATTCAAACACAAAGACAGAAACCAACCACCTGTCGATGGCCAGCCCATCCATATCATAAAACCCATAATAATCGCTGCAAAACCGCCAATAGAAGAAAAAGCGGCATTCGGCAACTGCATGGCATAAATCAGAGTAATGCGCACAATACCGCGTGCAATAAGATAGCTGGCAATCATTAAACTAAAACGAGCGGGTTCTTCTGCGACGCTAAAAACAATTAAGGCACCGATAACAGTGTCTAACACCCCAACTTGCAGATTTTGTAAAAAGTCGCGGGTTTCTTTGGCAAGGAAGGCATCAAGACATTCAACCACGCCTAACGCCAAAATAACCATGCCACTAATAGGCAGCCAAGACAGTTCTTTTGCTGACAAAACAACAACATTAGAGCGCACGGTACCGATTAACACTAGCCCGACACCTATTAGCATAATGACAATGCCCTGTGCGACCAAGCGTCGCCAATCCATGTCAAAACGCTCATCGCGAAAAAATTTTTTAAATGGGTTCATGTGATTGTTTTCTCATAACAGTGTGGAGCAAACTAAACTTTAAAGAATGACTGTCGTATTTTACTGCAAAAACCATCATAATTTATGAATAACAAGCAGCCAATAAGCTTTGTAACTTAGCCAAACCTAAACGTCGAGTTAATTCAATATTATGTTGCGGAATATTATCAGGGTTAGGGTAATGACGAACCGCTTCTTCGATACTGCTTTCTCGCAATAAATGCAACATGGGATAAGGTGAACGGTTAGTATAATTGGCAGGGTCATCTTGGGTCGCCCCTTCAAAACAATAATTAGGATGAAAACTTGCCAGTTGATAAACGCCTTCGTAACCTTGTTCATCTAATAAGGCTTCTGCTAATGCCAAAAAATCCAGATAATCATCAAAATTACTAAACGCTCGTGCATAAATTAGCAAGGTAGTTTCAATATCAGTATCACTATCTAACCGTTCAATTTCAGTCATCATAGCCAGCAAGCAGTTTTCAATCTTTGCGTGCTGATCGACGCTAAAATGAATACTACCACGTTCTTGTTCATGTCTTGCGAAAGGGCAAAGATTGTAGCCGATAATAACCGAGTTCAACCACATTTGTGTCCCACTGATGTAGGCTTGATCTAATTCTGTGTTAGCGTTCATTTGTAGAAGATTCCAATGACAAAATAAAATCCCATTGCGTTTTGCTGACAGGCATAATGGATAAGCGATTACCTGCTCTTAACAGGGTAAAATCTGCCAACTCTACTTTGGTTTTGAGTTCTTTAAGGGTAATAGTACGCGATAATCGCCTGATATATTTCACATCTACTCTTATCCAGCGCGGCTTAGCGGGATCGCTTTTTGGATCAAAATGTTTGTCATCAGGATTAAATGCTGAACCATCGGGATAACCTTCTTTAGCCACCTCCATAATGCCAACTATCCCCACTTCGGCGCAATTAGAATGATAAAAAAACACTTTATCGCCTAATTTCATATCATCACGCATCATATTTCGTGCCTGATAATTACGCACCCCATCCCACGGTTCAGTTTGTTGGGGGCGGTGCATTAAATCATCAATACTAAAGGTATCGGGTTCGGATTTCATTAGCCAGTAGTTCATTGTGCGGCTCTTTCCGCTTCTGTTTTTGCCACCTTATCGCGTAAATACACTGGCATAGCCAGCTCAACAGGAACAGCTAAGCCTTGCATAAAACCCTGCCCCCCTAAACGGGCAATCAACGCGGCTCTAGGTAGATTATCACTTTCATAGTGGCTAACTTGCTCCGCTAATCGACTGATTAGTTTGTCCGCATAAACACCCCATGCTGAACCAATACCCACACCTAAACTTTCAATGGGACAATCCACTAATTCAGCCGCAATCACCGCTTCATTGCCAATCAACTTAGCAAAGCCTTGTTCATCACGTTGATACACGCCCCAAAAAATTTCTTCCATACGCGCATCCATAGCAGTGAAAGCAAGCGACTGTTCGCTACGGTCAAAAAATTCTTGTGCCATTGCTGCCAGTGTTGACACCCGCACCACGGGTAAATCCAAACCAAACGCCAGACCTTGAATAACACCTGTTGCAATGCGTATGCCTGTAAATGAACCAGGTCCACAACCAAACGCCAGCGCGTCTAGCTCGGTAGGCTTTAAACCCGCTTCCCGCATCAGTTCATCAATCATCGGTAAAATCAGTTTCGTGTGGTGTCTAGGTGCGAGTTCAAAGCGTTCGCTAATCACACCATCGATAGATAACGCCGCCGAGCAAGCTTCAGTCGCGGTTTCTACGGCTAATAATTTCATTGTTTCGTCTCTGATTGGAAAAAGGCTTGCACATCGGCAATATCGCGCGTGCGGCGCATAGGCGGTATGCTATCTAAAAAAGTTTGTCCGTAAGATTTTTTTAATAACCGTGGATCACAAATCATCAACACACCTCTGTCGGTCACATCGCGCAATAATCGCCCTATGCCTTGCCGTAAAGACAACACAGCGGCGGGAACTTGATAATCCATAAACGCATTTTTACCTTGTTGGGTCATCGCATCTAATCGGGCTTTTAAAACAGGATCACCTGGAGAAGCAAACGGCAATTTATCAATAATGACGCAGGACAAGGCTTCGCCACGCACGTCTACACCTTCCCAAAAACTCGCCGTGCCTAATAACACTGCATTGCCCGCTTTTTGAAATTGCTCTAATAATCTATTTTTTGACACCGTGCCTTGGACTAATAAGGGATAATCTAATTGATCTTCCAACAATTCAGCCGCTTGTTTCAAGGCACGATGACTGGTAAATAGAAAAAATGCACGCCCGCGACTGGCTTGTAATACGGGAATGGCAAATTCAACAACACGCGGAATAAAATCAAAATCGTTAGGTTGTGGCAAGTCTTTGGGATGATAAAACAACGCTTGTGTTGCATAATCAAACGGGCTTTCCCAGCGTTCGCTGGTCGCGCTAGTTAAACCCAGATTATGCACAAAATGATCGAAGCGATTAGCCACGCTTAAGGTTGCAGAGGTAAAAATCCACGTTGCTGGGTGTTGCTGCATAAAGCCTTGGAATTCATTAGCAATATTCAACGGCGTGCGGTTAAGGCTAAAGGTTTTTTTATGGGTTTCAAACCAGCGTATCCATTTGCCATCGGGCGCGTCTAACAACAATTTTAAATGTTGGCTTAACTCATCACAGCGTTTACTACAGGCTTCCAAGGCTTTACTTTTAACAGATGCACGGGTTAATTGCTCGCCAAGCTGGTGTAATTGGGTTTGCAATCCATTCAAGGACTTCACTGTATCAGGTGTGTTGGTGATTTCTTGCCAATCGCCACGTTTTTGTTCCACACCAAAAGCGAGACGTAAGTTTTTGACTTGATGTTCCAAGGCTTCAGCGGCGGTGCGTAGTGCAGGAATATCACTGGCATCTTTAAAATATTCCATCAGCGCGTCTTCTGCCAAATCACTGAGTTGTTTCGCACCCACTGTGATACCTAAAAAATTCGAGGCAGTTTCCGCAAGTTGATGAGCTTCATCAATAATCACCACATCGGCATTGGGCAACAATTCACCAAAACCACCATCACGCAATGACCAATCCGCGCATAATACATGATGGTTAACCACCAAAATATCGGCTTCTCTGGCTTTTTTACGCGCTTTGACTAAAAAACAATCGCCATAATCATCACAATCCTGCCCTAAACAATTGTCCAATGTAGAGGTCGCTTGATACCAAACAGGATCAGTATCAGCAACACTGCCCATTTCAGCAATATCGCCTGTTTCAGTGCGTTTAGCCCAAGTGTTAATTTTTGCCAACGATTTGGCATCTTCTTTACTAAAACCGATATGCGAAGTGAGTGAATTTTCTAAACGATAAGTGCATAAATAATTAGCCCGTCCTTTTAATAGCGTGGCAACAAACGGATGCTTAATTGCCTTACGAATCAACGGTAAATCTTTATTAAATAACTGGTCTTGTAAATTTTTTGTGCCTGTCGAGATAATTACTTTCTTGCCCGACAAAATTGCAGGCACTAAATAGGCAAAGGTTTTGCCCGTCCCCGTACCCGCTTCGGCAATTAAATGTTGTTGGTTTTCTATCGCGCTATTAATTGCTTCAGCCATCTCAAGCTGTGCAGTTCGCGGCTGATAACCCTTGATGATTTTCGCTAACGCGCCATGATGGCTAAAAAATGCAGTTAATATGGTCACTTTATGGCTGTCACTAAAGGATAAATCCGTACATAGTAGAATAATGTGAAAAAAAATGCTCACATTTCTAAACATCATCCTGTATAGCGTGAGTGATTGCAAGAATTGAGTCCAGCTAATTGACAGCGTATTTTACGGCGTGAGTACGAAATAGTGCTGACAAAACTACACGTCAGCCTTACGAATACGAGGGTAAGTGCATGGGCGAGTTCGCTAAAACAGGTAAAAATAGCCAAGAAATCTAACGAGATTAAATACTTTACCAAAGCAAGCAGTTTTGAGACCATAGCGGGACAATAACAATAAATAGAAAACTTTTTGAAAAGAACGTCGTGCATAAACAAACTCCACATTATTTAGTCGGTATCGACTTAGGAACAACGCATACGGTTGTGGCATACACCAAAGCCGATAATAGCAATCGAGACATTCAACTTTTTCAGGTTGAGCAGTTAGTTGATTTAGGGCAAGTAGCGGCTAGACCGTTATTACCCTCGGTGCGCTATCATCCTGCCGAAGGTGAATTATCGGCGACAGACCTAGTTTTTTCTACCGAAGGTGATAATGCTATTATTGGTGAAGCGGCACGTTTATTAGGCGCGAAAACCACAGGACGCTTAGTAACCAGCGCGAAAAGTTGGTTATCGCATCCGTCTGTCGATCATAGCGCGGAAATTTTGCCGTGGGGTAGTAGCGATGAAATAGCCAAAGTATCGCCGATTGATGCCAGTGCCAGTTATTTAGCCCATATTCGTACCGTATGGGGACATAAATTCCCCGATGCACCGTTAGAAAATCAGGATTTAGTCATTACCGTTCCTGCGTCATTTGATGAAGGGGCGCGTTCTCTGACCTTGGAAGCGGCGCGTAGCGTTGGCTTGCATAATGTGCGCTTGCTGGAAGAGCCGCAAGCCGTGTGTTATGACTGGTTACGGCGTAATGCGGGACAGCTAAAACAAAAATTGGCGAACGTGCATTTATTGCTGGTCTGTGATGTGGGCGGCGGCACCACTGATTTAACGCTAATTAAAGTCGAACAAGGTGACATCGAACCCAAACTGACGCGTATCGGTGTCGGCAATCATTTAATGCTAGGCGGCGACAATATTGATTTAGCCTTAGCCCGACTCACAGAAAACCGTTTAAACAATGGCGAAAAACGCTTATCAGCAGCAGAATTATCGCAATTAATTGAACAGTGTCGCTTAGTTAAAGAACGCTTATTGGCAGAAGACGCGCCTGAATCCATGACCGTCACGTTATTGGGCGGTGGTTCAAAATTAATCGGCGGTTCGCGTTCAGTGACATTAAGCCGTGAAGAAGTGAGAACACTAGCGTTAGATGGTTTTTTCCCGCTGTCAGGTTTGCATGATTTACCCGATAAAAAACGCAGTGGCGTGGTGGAATTTGGCTTGCCATACACTGCCGACCCCGCCATTAGTAAACATATCGCGGCATTTTTAAATTTGCATCGAGTCGCCGCACAAGACGCGCTAGGTGGACAAGGCGTAGTTCCTGACGCACTGTTATTAAACGGTGGCGTATTTCGTAGTCAACCTATTACTGAAAGAACACTAGGCTTATTGGCTTCATGGGGCGATGCCTCCCCTACCCTGCTGGAAAACAGCCACCCTGAGTTGGCGGTAGCGTTTGGTGCAGTCAGTTATGCGATTGCTAGACGTGATAAAAAATTAAAAATTGGTGGCGGCGCGGCGCGGAGTTATTTTCTATTAGTCGATACCGATGATTCAGCTAATCAGCAAGGGATATGTATTTTACCCAGAGGTAGTGAAGAAGGTGAGGAAGTCATTCTAACAAATCACCGCTTTGCCTTGCGTTTAGGCACACCTGTCCGTTTTCATTTAGCCTCCACCACAGGCGACAACGAGTTTAAATCGGGTGACGTGACCGACATAAGCGATGAATTCCATTCCTTGCCGCCGTTAGCCGTTGCCTTTGCCAGCAATAATTTGCAAGCGGAAGCGATTGTACAATTAGGTGTCACTCAAACCGAAATCGGCACGTTAAAAATTCAATGCGTATCAGTGGAAAATCCTGCTCAACGCTGGGATGTCGAATTTCAAATTAGAAAAAAAGCCCGCGCTACATTCGATGCGACCTTACCGACACAGTTTCCCGCAGTGGTGGAAAAAATACAGGCAGTGTTCGGCTCTAAATCCAAACAAATCGACCCGAAGGCGGTTAAAAACCTACGCGCTGAGTTAGAAAAATTATTAGCCTGTGATCGTAGTGAATGGGCTACGCCATTATTAAGAGCTATGTTCACCACCTTATTGGACGGCGCGAAATTTCGCCGCCGATCCGAAGCTCATGAGCGTGTTTGGCTCAGTCTCATCGGTTTTTGTTTACGACCAGGTTTTGGTTATCCCTTGGATGATTGGCGCGTGGAACAACTGTGGAAGCTCTACCCACAGGGTTTACAGTTCGTCAACGAAACCCAAAACTGGACGGAGTGGTGGATAGTCTGGCGGCGTATTGCAGGTGGTTTAAATGCGAATGCCCAAGAACAAATTTTTGTCGATATTGCCAAATACCTTAATCCCGCCGCTGCCAGACAGGCGGGTGTTGCTAAGCAAATTAAGTCACGAGGTTATGATGATATGGTGCGTCTATCGGCAACTTTGGAGCGTCTACCCGTTGACAAAAAAATCCAGCTAGGTGAATGGTTCACAAACGCCTGCAAAAAAACGAGTGAACCCAGTCAAACATGGTGGGCAGTCGGGCGACTCGGAGCGCGTGTACCGTTTCATGGTAGCAGCCATAACGTGGTCTCAGTAGAGATAGTCAGTGGCTGGTTGACCGCTATGCTCAGCGAAGATTGGCGCAAAAATCCCCATATTGGTTTTGCAGCTACTTTAATGGCGCGTATGAGTGGCGATAGAGCGCGAGATATTGACGGCACTTTACGGCTACAAATCAGCGAAAAACTAAAGCTCAGCAAAGCCCCAACATCATGGTTAGAGATGGTTGAGCAAATTAAAGAGTTAGATGAAAAAGAAGAAAAACAATTATTTGGTGAAGCCCTGCCACCTGGATTAAAGCTAATCAATGAAGTCTAATAGCATTTTAAAGTTATAATTTCAGCATAGAGACCGCTGATTTTTTTTAAAACCTCGGCAGTCTTACTCTAAAAATAACCGTTAAACCTATTTATGATATTCAATTCTTACGTTTTTATTTTTGCCTTTCTACCCATTGTTATATTAGGATTTTATGGGCTAGGTCGTTACAGTCATCATTTAGCGATGCTCTGGTTGGCTGCCGCTTCATTATTTTTTTACGGTTGGTGGGATGCGCGTTTTGTTGGCTTACTGCTAGGCTCTATCGTCTTTAATTATGGTGCTGGTTATCTCATAGGGCATAGCCTTACGCACAGCAATCGTCGTGCAAAACTACTATTAATCACGTCAATTATTGCCAATTTGAGTTTGTTGGGCTATTTCAAATATGCGAATTTTTTCGTTGATAATCTCAACAGCTTGACGGGTTCAGCCATTACGATGGCGAAGGTGTTTTTGCCCTTAGGTATTTCGTTTTTCACTTTTACCCAGCTAGCATTTTTAGTCGATACCTATCAAGGTAAAGTCAAAGAGTATAACTTCGTGCATTACACGCTGTTTGTGACTTATTTTCCGCATTTAATCGCAGGTCCTGTGTTGCATCATAAGGAAATGATGCCGCAATTTGGCAAACCCGATACCTGTCGAGTGCAGTGGGAACATATCGCGGTAGGTTTGACCATCTTTGTACTGGGTTTAGCTAAAAAAGTATTACTGGCGGATAGCTTGGGCGAGTATGCCACACCTATTTTTAATGCCGTGCAAGCAGGCGGACAGCCAATGCTGTTTGAAGCGTGGTTTGGCGCGTTATCGTACTCACTACAATTGTATTTTGATTTTTCTGGGTATTCCGATATGGCAATTGGTTTGTCATTAATGTTCAATGTGCGTTTACCTATCAATTTTAATTCGCCGTATAAATCATTGAGCATTATCGAATTTTGGCGATGCTGGCATATCACTCTGTCGCGTTTTTTGCGTGATTATTTATACATTCCGCTCGGTGGTAGTCGCGATGGTAAAATTAGACGCTATGTAAATTTGATGATTACCATGTTGCTAGGCGGCTTATGGCATGGTGCGGGCTGGACGTTTGTCATCTGGGGCGGCTTGCATGGCGTGTATTTAGTCATTAATCATGGTTGGCGGGGCTTAAAACAACGCATGGACTGGCAAGAAGGTGGTCGCTTGGCGCGATTTGGCGCGGGATTGCTAACATTTTTAGCGGTAGTGGTCGGTTGGGTATTTTTTCGTGCCGATAATTTCACCGTTGCCACGGAAATGCTGAGTGGTATGGTGGGATTGAATGGCTGTTCGTTTGCTAAACAACACGGTGAACTCAGTGCCTTTTGGCAAGCGATGCAAGGGTTTGGCGCACAGTTTAATGGTACGTTTACGTTAGCCAATTTAGGCTCTAGTGGAATTATCAAGCTGTTAATTATCGGGCTATTCATTGTATTTAAAATGCCCAATATTCAGCAAATTATGGCAAATTATGCACCCACTTTAAATATGGAAACCGTATTGAAAAAGCCAAGCAATTTTGCGTGGCAACCCTCATTAGTTGATGCTGTTATTATCGTGTTAATTGCTTACTTTGTGCTAATTAACCTAAACAAACAATCGACCTTTTTATACTTTCAATTCTAAGTACAATTCAAAAATAATGAACATCCACTTAAAACCTGTTAGTCTCAGAAAATATAGCGTAATACTCATTTATTCATTTTTCATCATGGCAATTATTGCGTGGTTCATGGAATTTTATTTTGAAAAACTGTCTGGAGATTTAACACGAGCTGGTAGTTTTACTGAACGTGATTTTGGTTGGCAAATACAACGACCAGCCATTTCTTCAGAAGACCTTAAGGACTATTCGCTCGCTGAGGCTGATGTCTTAGTGATTGGTGATTCATTTTCCATGTCACATGTCTGGCAAACTAAACTGGCTGCCAATGGTTTAAAAGTTGGCACTATGCACTGGCAAGACCTAAGGTCACCGTCTCAAATTTTGCTTGGTGGTCTTGCCAACCTTGCCAACCCTTTGCGTAGTGATTTGGGTGATGCTTTGCGTACCGCTGGTTTTAAAGGTCGTTACGTTATCATTGAAAGTGTAGAGTGGCTTTTTCAAGAGCGCATGAAATCACTTTCTAAGGAAAGCAATCCAATTGTTAAGCATGAGGTTGTTATTAATACATCATTCCCTTTATATCCATTTACACGGCGTGAACATATATCATTGAGTAAACTTAATGGTGTCGATTGGGGGGTTAAAGCATTATGCAATAAAATCAAGTTGTTTTTTAACTCCTCTGAAATCTATTCATCAGGTAATATTCGAGCCATTAAATTTAATGGCTGTCAGTTTTTTTCGCATCGATTATGCAACTATAGCCTCTTTACTGATGTGGAGTTTGAGCAAAAAACCTTCAATTCGATTGCCAACGTACTAACGGTTAATAAAAATCTGCAAGCGGCGGGCATTAAACCGATATGGGCGATTGTACCAAATAAATCAACAGTTTATTTAGGCTATGGCGCATTAAATCAATACCCGTATCAAAATATCTGGCAGTTATTTGCCCAATACCCCGAACTTATCACACCCGATTTGGGTGGGCTATTTATCCAAAAAAGTCGAATCATTAAAGATTTTTATATGCCCAATGATACCCATTTAAGCACCAATGGTTTTTTATATCTGGGTGACATTATGCTCAGTGAGTTACGCAAGATACAAACCAATCAAACTAAGCCAATGTAAACGCAACAGCACGCGTACAAAAAAGATATAATGGCGAACTTTTAACACTCAAGAGGATAAAAATATGAATAAAAATTGGATAGCACCTTCCATCCTGTCTGCTAACTTTGCTAAATTGGGCGAAGAGGTTGATAACGTGTTAGCCGCTGGTGCGGATGTTGTGCATTTTGATGTCATGGACAATCATTTTGTACCCAACTTAACTATTGGTCCATTGGTTTGTGAAGCCTTAAGAAAACACGGCGTAACTGCACCGATTGATGTGCATTTAATGGTTGCTCCAGTGGATAGATTGATTCCTGATTTTGCTAAAGCAGGCGCGAGTATTATCACTTTCCATCCTGAAGCCTCAGTCCATATCGATCGCACCTTGCAGTTGATTAAAGATAATGGCTGTCAAGCGGGTTTAGTATTTAACCCAGCGACACCGTTAAGCCATTTGGATTATGTGATGGACAAAATTGATATCATTTTATTGATGTCAGTCAATCCTGGTTTTGGTGGTCAATCATTTATTCCGTCGGCGTTGGATAAATTACGTCAGGTCAGAAAAATGATTGATGCCAGTGGTCGTAACATTCGTTTAGAAATTGACGGCGGTGTTAAAACTGACAACATCCGTTCAATTAAAGCGGCTGGTGCAGATACTTTTGTTGCTGGGTCAGCTATTTTTAGTCAGCCTGACTACAAAAAAGTTATTGATGAAATGCGTGCGGAATTGGCGTTAGCATAAGCCCATTTCACGACAACTTAAGTAGGCGCGAATTCATTCGCGCCTACTTCTAAGCTTACCTAGCGTTCAAACTATCGAGTAATGCACGACTTTCTTGTAGTTTGCCCATTTTACCTATCTTGTTCATTCGTTCCGATAGTGCAGGCTTACCAATAACTTTTTCTTTATGGGTATTTTTTTCCAGCACTTTACTCGATAAGCCCATCAGCTTTAAATCAACAGCCAATGATTTATGCTCAGGACGGACGCTTTCTTTGTTAACGTGAACATAAAATATCGCATGAACCTCATTCCCGTAAACATCTCTTGCCGTTACCATCACTTCTTCGTGATGAGCACCTTTAGGCGGTACACCAGAAAAGCGTAACAGCTTGGGATTAAATTGTAACCACTCAGGTAAAGCTGAACCGTCGGGACGAGTTGCTTCAAATTCCAATTGTGCATTCGGATTAGTGTGCCGAAATGACCAGCTTGGAATATCAAAAGAAAAACGTTTAAGCTCTAATACCACTTGATCACGCAAAGAACCCGTCAACGAAATAATATCATTGGCTGAGGGTATATATAATCCCAAGTTTGAGACCTTTACTGCTTCAAGTGGTTTAGCGACAAAGAAAATCGACCGATCACTTGAAACAAATGCTGACGGATTGCTTAATTGTATTAATGAACCACCACCAGTAGTAGTGGGTGCGACAATTATAGTCAGTATCGAGCTACTGGTGCTGCCATTAGAATCGGTGATAGTATAGTTAAAAAGTTCCGTTAAGCCGCTGGATGCAACGCTGTTTGGTGGCGTATAATTGTAACTGCCATCCGCTTTAAGTAGTAAAATACCGCCTGCTGTTGTCGTGAATGCAGAACCTATGATGATAGGGTTTGTACCTTGGCTGGCAGATGTTACGAAGGTTGGTATAGCTCCTGGTTGGTCATTAGTAATCAGATCACCTGTCACAGTAGCACCACCCACAGAAGCGGTATTCCTGTCGGGATTTGCAAGGGGCAGAGAATTCATTATCACTGTTACTCTGGCAGGAACGACGGATTCTAATCCACCTGTATCTTTAGCCGTGTATTGAATCGGTGTGGGATTACCTGTAAAGGTAGAAAGAGGCGTAAAGGTAATTGCCCCTGTGGTGGTATTTACCGTCCAAGTGCCTTCATTTGGAACATCTAGCGGCGCACCTGCGGTAGTCGTACCCACAATTTTCACACTGGCTGGATTTAATATAACACCCGTATCGCCATCATTGCCTAGTACAGAGAGTGTGACAGGATTACCCGTAATACCTGTCGCTGTGTCTGGTCTGACAATCGGTGGGTAAGTTATCGTTACTGTGGTAACGTTTGATTCCAATCCACCTGTATCTTTAGCCGTGTATTGAATCGGTGTGGGATTACCCGTAAAGGTAGAAAGAGGCGTAAAGGTAATTGCCCCTGTGGTGGTATTTACCGTCCAAGTGCCTTCATTTGGAACATCTAGCGGCGCACCTGCGGTAGTCGTACCCACAATTTTCACACTGGCTGGATTCAATATAACACCCGTATCGCCATCATTGCCTAGTACAGAGAGTGTGACAGGATTACCCGTGATACCTGTCGCTGTGTCTGGTCTGACAATCGGTGGGTAAGTTATCGTTACTGTGGCAGGGTTTGATTCCAATCCGCCTGTATCTTTGACTGTGTAGCTAATCGGCGTGGGATTACCCGTAAAGCCGCTAGCTGGGGTAAAGATAATTGCCCCTGCAACCACTGTCCAAGTGCCTTCATTAGTAGTTAGCTTACCCGTTGGGTCTGCACCAACGATTTTTACGCTTGCTGGATCTAAAGGTGAATTAATGTCTGGATCGCTATCATTGGCTGTTACATTGACACTAACGGGATTGCCAGTGCTACCGATCCCAGTATCATTAACTGCAGTTGGAGGATGGACAATGACAGTGTCAGTCGGATTAGTCAAAGTATAACCCTGACCAAAATCCAAATAGAAACGGGCAGTACTATCGTTACCTGATCCTACTTTTATTTGAAAAGTGTTAATTGCGTCATAGGTAGCTGTGACACGGGCTTGATTAAGTAGAGGTACGTCAAAGGTAGCTGGGTTAAGTCCAGTATTATCTGTAGCCAAGGTATTAACAAAATGTGTAAAACCATTGCCTGTCGATACCGTTAAGTTAGTTGGTGTTACCAGTCCTCCTGCTAATGAATAACTAGAAAAGCCACTAAAGTCCTGAAATTGTGTATTATCGATATCGTAGGAATTAACTGTGACATTTTGCAATAATACGTCTGTTCCATCTCCTATTGCAGCGTTATAAGTACCACTTAGGATAAAATCAAATTTGATAGTTACTGCTGCATTAGCTGCTGCACCAGCAAGAGTAGACTGAGTGTCTAACGCAAACCAATTAGGGTCAAGAGGAATGCTCAATCCTGGTCCAGGTGTAGGTGGTATAGGTAAGCTATCGAGAGCAGAAATTGCTACGCCAGTGTCAGTACTCACAATTGTTACAACGGCATCTATCCCTTGAGTGCCAAAGGTGATGACATGATCAAATACAATAATACTCCCTGCATTTAGTCCAGTGCCACTTTTCAGGACTGGAGTACCAAACACTAAAGTTGCCCCTGCAACATCAAAAGTCGGCAACGCAAGTATATCTTGATAATGATTTGCCGCTAAAATGCTCGCTTCAATAGTCCCCGTTGTATATTCCAGCGTCCAGTTACCCCCTTTACTAGCCGCGCCAGTGATGTCAGTTGAGGCAGCTACATCCGCTTTGGTAAGATAAGAAAAACTATCGACAAACTGTGAACCCTCAGTAGATTTTGCCAAGTCGCAACCATAAAGCAAAATATCGCCATTCATCGTTAGTGAGTGTCCAATGGTAGCAAGTTGAGCGGCGTGATCGGCTAAATTAGCATTCGTTAAAATTTCGTTGCCTAGTTGCAGTGTCCCTTGATTGGCATGGCTAATAATTTGCACACTGTCTATACCCGTGCGTCCATCCAAATAATCAGCAATTTGAGTCAAACCGTCTTTTGTCGCATCAAGATAAACAACTTCTGTACTCGAATCAATCGAACTAATAATGTCGGCTACATTTTGTACCGCGCTATCAATAAAAATAACCGTTTTAGCTTGTTCAGAGGATAGGCTATCGGTTTTGCTATCGAGCAACCAGCTTGTTTGAGTAGTGGTTATTGCCCCGACATGATCAAGCCAACTTGCGTCCATGCTAGTTTGTCCATGAAATACCAGCTTGGCATTATCGACAAGCGCGTTATCCCACGCTATTAAATTATTGCTGACTGCGGGATCTAGTGTTGCCGATACTGATTGACTACCTAACCACTGCTGGTTGTCTTTAGTCCACGGTATGATGTGCAGTTCTGTCACATCATGGCGATTTTGTAACTGTTCGGTGACTTGCAAAAAACCGTCACGCGTAGGATCAAGAATAATAACTTGAGCATTGACGGGCGGGTTTAATGATAATAACGCAGCTTCTTCAGTACGCGGATCAACGATAAAAATGGCGGTTGCCTGCCCTGTGTTTGCTCCCGTGACAACAGAGGTATCGACTGAATTTGATACATCAGGGGCGATAAAAAACTGATCTTGGTTATTTGCAGCATCTACATTAGGCGAATAATCAATGGCTTGCGGAATATTTTCTGGCAAAAAACTAGCAACAGGATCACTAGGCTGAACACCAGCCACACTGACTGGATTAGCACTGGGTTGATCGCTAATAGTCTGTTGTGCGTCTACTGCGGTTGCAACCCCTGCCCCATCAAATACCATACGGCTTTCTAATGCTAAACACTGAGAATAACTCATGGATTTTTTAAAACTTGATTGGATATAAAAACTTTTGTTCATCAGAGTATTCCAGTTAACAAATTAATAAAATTAGAAAAAGGCAAAAAAAAACCAAACCGCCCTAATCCACCTTTTTGTCGGGTTTTTTCAAGGCAGTCTGGCTTTCCATTCTCAGGATCCACGACTTTCCGTTTCCTATCTTTCAATAGGTTCGGCTTTTTCTTGGCTAGGCTTTAAATTACTTGTTTATTAGTATAAAAGCAAACTTTGTTGGCTTCTACTTTTTTTGAAGTGTTCATATTAAAATTATGATACCTCCGTGCTTTTATGAACACTTCTATTCTCGTGTAATTCAAAATACCCCGTTAGAAACCTTCAGGAAATTGCATAGTCATACAATGCAAACTGCCGTATTGATGCGAATGGGCAGCGAGGAAACATTTTGTCCAGTCGTTCTAGCGCAACCGCTTCATGCTTATCACCATACAAACAAAAACATTGCGTGATTTGCCATAAAAAATTAAAAAAATAGGTTATTTAACTCGGTTTTTTAGATGGCATCTACTGATTACCTCCATGAAACCAGTATTCTCAACACTTTAAATTGTGGCATTGTTATTGCTAATTTAAACGGATAAGTTTTTATCAAAAACATCACCCGTTTCAAGGAGTAACTGCTATGGCAAATGTTGACCCTTTATCATCATTGGATAAGTCAAAAGTGACCGATTTGACTTATCCCAGTGCGGATAATTATAGTGAAAAAGTCTTGAGTAGACTAAAAAAAATCACTTTGCGTAAGGTGCTGTTAAAACTGCATCTTTATATCACTCTGTGGCTAGGTGCGTTTCTCGTTATTGCAGGATTAACAGGTAGTTTGCTGGTTTATACCCACGAACTGGATACTTGGCTTAATCCCGAATTACTGCGTGTAGAAGTGGGTACAGAACGACAACCTTTATTCGATTTAATTGCGGCGGCGAATCAAGTGTCACTTATTAAATCGCCGCCTGCCCATCTTGAGTTACCTAAAGAAGCGGACGACGCGTTGATTGTACGTTATCAAGTTCCTATGCACGGCGAGGGACACAAGGGTATGAATCATCATTTTTACGAGGTGATGATGAACCCCTACACAGGTCAGGTGCTAGGCGGTCGAGATCGGGATGATGCCTTGATGACGTTTATTCTGCAAATCCATTACAAGTTATTGGCAGGTGAGACGGGGCAATTGTTGATGGGGATTACCGCGCTGCTCACCTTGGTGCTGACCCTGTCGGGCATTTATTTATGGTGGCCGAAATTAAGCAAGATTAAGCAGGCTTTCATTATTAAACGTAATGCCAGCTTTACCCGTTTTAATTTTGATCTTCATAAAACCGTCGGTATTTATACTGCCGTTGTTATGTTTGCGGTGGCTTTATCGGGTTTTTATTTCAACTTTCCTTTTATATTCAGACCAGCCGTCGGTTTTTTCTCACCACTGACTGAAATGCCGCGCAATGTTAAATCCGAAGCTGTCGGCACGGTCATTTCTCCAGAAGCGGTGATGAGTACGGTTGCCGCACGTTTTCCCGATGCGCAAATTCAACGGGTATTTTTCCCCGCTAATCCACAAGGCAGTTATATGGTATCTGCTCGCCAAGCCAATGAACTACGTCACAAAGGCGGGACGATGGTGTGGGTAGATCAATACACGGGGAAAATTCTTCAAGTGCGTGATCCCAATGAATTTAATGCAGGTGATGCTTTTATCAATTTGCAATTACCTTTACATAACGGCGAAATTCTCGGCACAGTCGGACGTATCCTCGTCATTATCGTTGGTTTCGCACCGCTGATTTTAATGGTCACTGGCATTATTCACTGGCTGAAAAAACGCAAAGCCAAACAAATTCACAATACTCGTTTAAGTCGTCTTTAACCACCTTCCCCATTTGGTAGTGGAAAGACCAAGGAGTCAAAAAACAAGTTTTTGACTCCTTAGCGGACTTGCTGCCGCTTTAATTTAACGAATCAAGAGAAATACATCTTATGTCCAAACATTTACTGCCCTGTTTTATTGCCTGTTGTCTCATTACCGAAGTGAATGCGGCGGAGAAAAAAGAAAAAAAAGACAACAATGAAGTGGTTGTCCTTGAAGAAATGACGGTGACTACAGCAACAAAAACTGAACGTAACATTAAAGAGGTTTCTTCAGCGGTCACTGTCATTGATTCGGAGCGTATTGAAAAATCCCCCGCAACCACGGTAGACCAGCTACTAAGAGGTGTGCCAGGTGTTTATGCAGCGCGTATGGACGCATCCTCACCCAACCGTATAGCCCAAACTTATATGC
The DNA here is from genome assembly GCA_903902705.1 of uncultured Methylococcales bacterium. Lineage (GTDB taxonomy): Bacteria > Pseudomonadota > Gammaproteobacteria > Methylococcales > Methylomonadaceae > UBA4132. The sequence continues at coordinate 41,360 of CAIUVX010000064.1, read as the reverse complement.
GAGGTCTACCTGGCAACGGGCGTAGCTTGGTGCTAATTGATGATGTACCTATGAATGTCGCTTATGACGGTCAAGTTGATTGGTCACAACTTAGCACTATCGACGTTCAACGTATTGAAGTCGTGCGTGGAGCGGGTTCTGGTTTATATGGCAATCACGCGATGGGTGGTGTCATTAATGTCATTTCCAAAGCTATCACTCTAGGAGCTAAAGGTCGTATTGAAGCGGATTACGGTACGATGGACACCAAGCACACTGCTGGGATTGGCTCTTATGGTGGTAAAAACGCTGGAATACTGGTTTATGCCAACTACTTGGACAGTGCTGGTTACGATATGTGGCGAGCAGATACCAATTTGACCAATACGCCGCTGTCTCAGCAAGCCAAAATGGGAACTGAAAAACTCAATGTCGGTGCTAAGTTTTCTTATGACATCAATGATCGCAATCTGCTTGATTTTAATTTCTCTTATTTAGATGATGTCGCCAAGGGGTTGTATTACATCCCTGATTATATTGCACAAGACCGTGAACAATACCTTGGTTCTGCTCGCTATCGTTATTTAGGTGATAATCTTGAAGCAACTGTCCTTGCCTATAGTCGAATTGGGAAAATGACTGCCGATAGTGTCAATGCACCCAATGCCACCAGCCCCGATGTCACTTTTCCCGCCGCTCGTGGCATTCGCGGCGCAACACTGATTTCTTATCGCGGTAAGTTTGACGATATGGAAACAGGGGTTAGAGCGCAAGCCAGCTACAATCTGGGCGAACATCAAAAAGTCACGTTGGGCGGTCAATATTCTGACAGTAAAATGACTATGACCAATAGTTATCCCTACGAGACAGGACGTGAACAGGTGACTGACGGCACCGTCAAACTGAGTGGTATTTTTTTACAGGATGAACTTAAATTTGGCGCACTCAATATTAACTTAGCGGGGCGTTGGGACTTATGGCAAACCAGCGGCAGCCTTTATGACACTAAAGCCGCTTTTCCAGGTCAAGGCAATTGGTCAGAGCGGTCAAAAAATTTCTTCTCGCCCAAAGGTGGTTTTTCTTATAAATTAATGGATGAACTGGTTTTGCGTGGCTCTGCTGGTTTGTCTTTTAATGCCCCCGATGTGTCACAAATGTATGGCAGTAGTCGGCGTGGCACAACGGTGGCTTACGGTAATCCGTTTTTAAAACCAGAAACTGCATTGTCCAGTGATATTGGTCTTGATTATTACTTTGGCAAAACCGCGTTTTTAAAAACCACTCTTTACCGCACAACCGCAGAAGATTTTATTTCCACTATTCAGCGCGTTGGTTCGCCAGTAGGGACAACGGATAAAGTCAATTATGGCGGCGTTCGTGCGCAAGGCATTGAAATGGAAGGGATGTGGCACGCTACTGATTTTCTCACTTTATACGCCAGCTATACTAAAAATGATTCCGTCATCACCAAATTCAATCAAAATCCTACCTTGGTAGGTAAGCAACTAACTAACGTGCCACGCGATCAAGCCAATTTACGTTTAGATTTTACGCTACCGTACGACATGACAGCTTATGGTGCTTATAACTATGTTGGAGATAGATTCTCGGTAGAAAACAATAGCAGTTTTTATCGTTATTACAGCACATTTGATTTAGGACTGACTAAAACGCTGGTAAAAGATGTGGCTAAGCTAAAAGATGTTACCGCTCGGATAAATTTCCTGAATATTGGTGACAATAAATATCAAGGTATAGGCTACATGGCACCAGGATTTACGATTATGGGCGGTGTGATTGCCAAATTTTAACTCATTATAAATAGCAGTTTGAGCAAGCCGAGAGGGTGGACGAACAGCTCTATCGTTTGCCCACGCAGAATAGACATAAGCGGTGTGCAAGCAAAAAAAACGCTTGCCACAATAATCTGTAATGCGAAATAGTCGCGTATTTTGGCAACCCAACATTCTCTGAGATTTGTTGGGTTGCGACAGAGCCGCAACCCAAGCACTACAGTTTAATACCCCTCAGGAAATTGCATAGTCATACAATGCAAACTGCCGTATTGATGCACTAAGGGGCGGCAAGGAATGGCGATAATGTGGTGAGTTGGAAATACTTTGCCAAGCCGTTCCAAAGCGACTGCGTCATTATCATCACCATACACAGGGACTAACACCGCATGATTGACAATTAAAAAATTGGCATAATTGGCGGGTAGTTGTTCGCCTTCTTCATCAAAAATAGCCTTAGGTAAGGGTAAAGCGACTAAGTTATAAGGCTCATCCCTTTGAGTACGCAATACTTGTAACTGCATTTCCATGATTTTCAGGCTGTCATAATGCGAGTCTTGGGTATCATCACAACTGGTATAGGCGATAGTATTCGCTGAACAGAAACGCGCAAGCGTGTCGATGTGAGCATCGGTATCATCGCCTGATAGGTTAGCTTGATCTATCCATAGTACCCGTTTCGCAGCTAGGTGTTTGGCTAATTGCTGCTCGATGTCTTGTTGGCTTAAGCCGTTATTTCTATTTGGGTTTAACAGGCATTGGCGGGTGGTAAGAATTGTACCCAGCCCATCACTTTCTATACTGCCGCCTTCTAAAATAAAGTCGATGTCATGATGGCTTTTACCTTTAAAGGGTTTGGCATTCGCCAGTTTATGATTCAGTGCGTTGTCATCGGCGTGGTTATATTTTTCTCCCCAACCATTAAATTTAAAATTAAGGTGACTGATAACACCGTCTTTTTCGAGACTCAAAAACGCGGTATCACGCACCCAAATATCATTAACAGGCGCGTGAATAAAATCAATGTCCTCTCTGTGACTAACCAACGTTTCAATATGTTTTTGATGTTGCTCATCACGACAAACAATAATCAGACGTTGATATTGAGTAATGGTGTCGGCAATGATGCTGTAGGATTGCTCTACGGATTCAAGACGGTTGCTAAAATCGCCTGTGGCATGAGGCCAAGCGATTAACACGGCGGATTGTTTTTCCCATTCAGCTGGAAATCGGTTCATAAGTGTTGTCCTTATTATTATGTTTATGAAGTTGTAGCCATGAAAAAGCTACGAGGATTGGCATAACATCTCTTGAGCATGAGCTATGGTGTTGGCAGTAATGGTTACACCACCTAACATTCTAGCTACTTCGGTGATGCGTTGTGGTTCTGTTAATAATCGAACCGTAGACGCGGTAATATCAGTTTTATTATTTTTTTCAACATATAAATGCTGATGCGCTTGAGCGGCGACTTGGGGCAAGTGAGTCACGCATAATACTTGTCGATTATGACTCAGATGGCGTAATTTTTGCCCGACTATTTCTGCGATACCACCGCCTATACCTGAATCGACTTCGTCAAAAATCATAGTCGGTATGGATTTGTCGCTAGCGGTAGTGACTTGTATTGCTAAACTAATCCGTGATAATTCACCACCCGAAGCGACTTTTGCCAAAGGCTTGGGCGGCAAGCCAACGTTAGCACTGACTAAAAAAGTAACCATATCGAGTCCGTTTAGTTTAGGCGTATCAGGATTTGACTGGGTTAATTCAACGATAAATTCACCGTGCGGCATTCCCAGTTCTTTTATGGTAGCAGAAATCTGTTTTTGTAGCTTCTTAGCTTGTTGCTGACGTTTTTCTGACAGCTGTTGAGCCAGTTGATTGTATTGGCTAAGCAATAATACCGCTTCTTGTGTTAGCTGTTCAATACGCTCACCACTATGGGTTAAACCACTTAACTCCGTTTCCAATTGCATCACTAATTCGGGTAGTTTATTAGGGCTAACATGATGTTTACGGCTAAAGTTTTGAATGACAGCAATCTGATTTTCAATTTCTGCCATGTGTTGCGGGTCGGCTTCTTGATCTTTTAGAAAACTGCGCAATTGCAAGGCAGCTTCTTCGGTTTGGATTTGTGCTTCGGATAATAAAGTAGTAATGCCAGTCAATTCAGGTGCAAAACGGGCAATATGGTTTAAATCTTTGATGCTTTGATTAAAACTAGCATGAAGGGAATGATCGTTTTCATATAACGCGTCTAACTGCATTGTTCCTGTCGTTAAAATCTGTTCCAGATTGGCTAGTTTATTATGTTCTTCGGATAATGCCGCGTAGTCGTAATGACTAAAATCCAGTTGTTGCAATTCTTCGAGTTGATAACGTAATAATTCTTCGCGCTGGCTTTTTTCACTACTGGCTTTTTGTAACGAAGCTAATTCTTTATGGACGTATTGCCATTTTTTATAACAGTCATTCACTTTATCCAGTAAATCTTGGGATTTGGCAAACACATCCAATAAGCGACGTTGCTCATCGGTATTTAACAAGCTTAAATGCGCGTGTTGTCCGTGAATTTCTACCAGTTTTTCACTTAACGCTTGCAATGCTTGTAAGGTGACAGGGCGATTATTAATATAAGCTTTAGAACGTCCGTCCGCACTAACCACACGCCTAATTAAACATTGCTCATCATCTAATTCATGCTCCTGTAACCATTGACGCGCTTGGGGCGCGTCGCTTAAATCGAATTCCAGATTCACTTCTGCACGCGCACAATCGGGGCGAATATAGCCAGAATCCGCTCTATCACCTAATGCCAGCCCCAAAGCAGTTAATAAAATCGACTTGCCCGCGCCTGTTTCGCCAGTTAACACCGACATACCTTGTGCGAGATCGAGATTTAATGATTTAACGACCGCGAGGTCGAGTATAGTCAGATTTAGTAACATTTATGAGACGGTGTGATAGCCGCTACTCCAATTTAATTTATGTCTGAGAATATGAAAGAAGTCATGCCCTTCTGGATGCAGAATTCTAATGGGTTTTATATCTTTTTTAATTAAAATTTTATCGCTGATGAATACGTCGGGAATTTGAATGTGATCGCACGTCACTAAAGCATTTATTTGTTTGGTTTGGGGAAAGCTAATTTCAATTTCCGCCGTGTCATGAATGACGATGGGGCGATTGGATAAGACGTGCGGATTGATCGGCACTAAGATTAACGCGTTCAGTGTAGGATGTAAAATAGGTCCGCCTGCTGATAGCGAATATGCAGTTGAACCCGTAGGCGTAGACACAATCAAGCCGTCAGAACGTTGCGAGTTTAAAAACACCCCATCAATTTTGGTGACAATTTCAATCATACTGGGTGTGACCCACCGATGCACAGCCACTTCATTAAGTGCGGTTTCTTCGTGTATCACCTGATGGTCACGAATAACTTTAGTGCGTAATAAATCACGCTTTTCTTCGATATAATGCCCCTGCAAAATACGGTGTAGTTTATCGGGCAAGTCGTTAGGTGATATATCGGTTAAAAATCCTAATCGCCCTAAATTAATCCCAATTAATGGAATATCATATTCAGCAATGGCCCTAGCAGTAGCGAGAAACGTACCATCACCACCCACCGCAATCACTAAATCACAATGTCGTGCTAATGCGTCTATCGAGCAGGCGGTAATTTTTAGATCTTGAATGAAATGCGCACTTTCACTATCGATCAATACAGTGTAATGCTGCTGTTTTAAATAACCACACAGCACTGCTAATGTTTCAGTAATACTGGGATCACTAGGTTTCCCTATAATACCAATGGCTTTAAAAGAACGTTGCATAATGGAATAACAATATAAAAAGTTTGATTATAGTAAATACTGACTAATTCGCCTAATTGCTGGCATTAAATGCTCGCTTTTAATCCATCATAGCCTGTGAAGTTATTGCTATTTTTGACCACTAGCACTCACTTTTCATCACCAACATATACCCTAGTATGAGCGTATTTAACCAAGACGAAACAGCCATCCACAAGCACTCAACACCTAAATTCATCACAATAAATTCAACTGCATAAATAAACCTCAGTGGTCTTCGAATACCTTGAAGGTTTGAGTTTCTTATAATAATTGACAGGTGTTATTCAAGTCGTCACAGATAATACCCCTTAATCTTTTCCTAATTAGAAAACCTATAAATTTTTACAGATAATATCCCTTGAAGGGATGTTATCTGTTGTACATACTGACTTTTCTCTAAGAATTTATCGATCTAGGAGGCAAATGGCTCAAGCCTAAGTATGTAAATAATATATTCATGTGCAGTTGAGTCATCGGTAATCTCGCCATCCAACTGGCGCATTCTAACGATATAAATATAAATTCTCCAATAAATTATAATTTTTAATCTATGCAAATAAAATATTTGGTAGTATACTAAAAAAGAGAACTTAATATTTTTAAATATTATCACTTGAACATTTTTTTATAATATAGAGAGTAGTAACAATGACTGATTTAAATGGTCTTTCAGCACCTGAATTAAAAGCGATTATTAGCAATGCAGAAAAAGCATTAAAGGATATTAAACTTAATAAACGCAAAGAAATAATAGCACAGATTAAAGAATTAGCGGCATCTATAGACGCAACGGTTGATATTCATGAAAATGATAAAAAACCAGTTCGTGAAACCGCTAAAGTAGCAATTAAGTATCGTAACCCTGACAATTATGAAAACACATGGACAGGACGTGGTGTTATGCCAAAATGGTTAAAAGCTTTATTGGATACAGGTCGTCAACGTTCTGAGTTTGAAATCTAATTAAAATAGTATTGGTAAGCTCTTAATAATAAATCGACAAGTATTGGTGTTACCGTGTGGCAGAGCTTGCACTCTCCCTACACAGCACTAATTGATAAGAGCTTATCGATATTTGATATTGTGTATTTCTTCCTGCATTTTTGTACCAACCTGATTTTTAACGCCTGCTTTTGCAGGCGTTTCTACATATAGTCACAACGCCTAATAATTTACGCTGTGTTGATAGCGAAGAACTAAGACGTTTTACCGCTTACTTTACCTCATCCCTTGCCTACTCAAAAATAAGGCATATCACGCACTAACCGTGTTATATGCCGCACTTACATAAATTAATTCAGCGTTAAACCGTTTGTTTATTGAATTATTTATTGGTATCAAATTGATTTTTATATTAAAAATATCGCTCAATATTTTTGGCACACCAAGTGCTATGTTTAGTGTCTTACCAACCTTAACTTAAAAAAACAAGGAGTCTATTTTGAATATAGCAACGGTTTATCGGCAACATCAAAACGAATTAATTCACTACACAACACGAATCACTGCCTGCCGTGAATCTGCCGAAGATATTACTCAAGAAAGTTTTATGGTGTTATTCTGCGAAGTTAAACGGAAAAATATTGAAAATCCCAGAGCATTTTTATTTTGTGTTGCCAAAAATCTGGCATTCGATCATCTCAAACATAAAAAAGTAACCGACAATTATGTCCAATCTCACTATCCAATCCTAGAGTCAAGTATTGAAACCCCCTCTATTGAACAACTGCTGGAAAAGAATCAATGTGTAGACACGATAAAAAAAGTGATTGATGAATTACCGCCGCGTTGTCGAGATACATTTATTTTGAATAAAGTACACGATATGAGTTATTGCGAAGTTGCACAAACTGTTGGTATATCAGAAAGCGGTGTTGAAAAACATATTATGAAAGGTTTGCAGTATTGTCGTGAACGATTAAAAAATCTGAGCTAGATATATTGTTGATTAATTATACGAATGCTAAAGCCAGTATTCGCTACGCATTCACAAAAAGCCTTATCAATAATGCCGTAGTCGGCAAATTGTGCAAGGCTCAGTTTGGAATCAATTGCCGCTGATTTTACTAAAATTAATTCATCGGCTAATAACGTTTTAGCCAACCACGCGGCAAGACTATCAGAGCTAATATCCCACGTTGCAGGAATGCCAGCATTATTAAGCTCATCAAGGTTAGGCGACCAAATAAGGATTTTTTGTTCACTCTGTTGGGCAATCGCACTGACTGAATGCACCAGCACAAAATCAGCTTTCAAGCCTTTAAATAACCACGCCATTTGCTGCATGGCTAATACTGCCATTGCGTGTGCGCTGTAGTCATCAAACTGCCAGTATTGTTGAGCAATTCTAACTTGCTCCGCAAACACACCACCACCTGGAACAATCACTACCGCCCTGCCCTGATAGTTTTGTTCCAGTCGGTTTAAACAATCCAGCAAGGTATTAGCCGCCGCTAAACTACCGCCAAGTTTAATAACAATCATAACACCGTGAATTGTTGCAATAAATCCAACAGTGCGGCAGCTTTATCAAAACATTCTTGATATTCTGCTTCCACCACTGAATCATTGACAATACCACCACCTGCCCAAAAACGAATAGTATTATTGGAATGTACCAGCGTTCTTATTGCAATATTACTGTCCATATTACCGTTAAAACCGATATAACCGATAGAACCGCAATAAACGCCGCGCCGATGTGGCTCAAGTTCTTCAATCACTTCCATTGCCCGAATTTTCGGCGCACCTGTAATTGAACCACCAGGGAAACAACTTTTTAATACATCCAGCGCGTGTTGATTGTCGCCTAACACGCCCGTTACCGTACTAACCAAATGATGCACGGTTGTATAGGTTTCGACATCAAAAATCACGGGAACTTTCACCTTAGTACAGGTTTTACTAATATCATTACGCAATAAATCAACAATCATCAGGTTTTCAGCGCGATCTTTGTTGCTGGCAATAAGCTGTTGTATTTGTTGCTGATCTTCCGCTTCATCTGCTTTACGCGGACGAGTACCTTTAATGGGTTTGGTTTCCACAATACCATCGGCTAGATGCAAAAAACGCTCAGGCGAAGAACTGAGTATTCGCACCTCAGGCAAATTCAAATACGCACTGAATGGCGCAGCGTTTAACTCGCGTAATGTTTGATACGCAGTCCACGGATTACCTAAACAACTGGCAGAAAAGCGTTGCGTTAAATTAACCTGATAACAATCGCCTTCTTTCAAATAATGCTTAATGCGTTCAAAGGCTTTGCGATAACCCGCTTTATCCATATTCGACTGCACGGGGCTAGTCACTTGAAATGGCTGATAAAGTGGCGTAATCGGTAACTGGCTAAACTGGGCAAGCAAATCCTGCCAAGTGGTTTCATCAAGTGCATGAGCAATTAAAAAACTTTGTTGTTGTTGATGGTCAACAATCACCGCCCACGCATAAATACCCACTGCCATTTCAGCAATGCCTTCTGCATCTTCTGCCAACACAGGTAAATGCTCTAAACGGCGAGCTAAATCATAGGAAAAATAACCGATAGCACCGCCATTAAACGGCAAATCAGACAACTCGCCCGTACCGTGAGCAAGTAACTGCTCTTTGACTAAATCAAAAGGATTATCGCTAGAGTGTGTCACGCAACCCCGTTGATTTATTTCAGTTATATCACCCTGTGTCACTAAGGTACACACAGGATCAGCGGCAAGAATATCATAACGCCCTTGCTGACTATGTGGATAACCGCTATCGAGAAACACTGACCACGGTTTATTGGCAAGCTGAGAAAAAAGCGCGGTACTATCAGTAAAGTAAGGAAGCGTTGCAAGTTGACGTTTAGCTAATGGCATGATTGATTATAAAAAACTCAGGGAAGGTATAGGCATGGCAGTGTTTTCGTTATTGTATCGCAGCCACTTGTTCTTCGGCATCCATCCACGCCATTTCTGCCTCTTCTAGTAATTTATCGACTTGCACTTTACGATCCAGCACTTGTTTCAAACGGGGTTTTTCGCCGTCTTCATAAATAGCAGGATCAGCCAATTGTTGCTCTAACTGTTTTTGTTCCGCATGATATTTTTCCACTGCGTCTTCGGCTTTTTTCAAGGCATCGTAGAGCGGTTTATATTTACGGCGATTTTCAGCATCTACCTTGCGCTGATCTTTACGCGACACACTCGGTTCAAGGTTTTCAGCAGGTTTTTCTTCGGCTTTTTTCTGTTCAGTCAACCAGAGTCGGTAATCATCTAAATCACCATCAAACGGCTGTACTTTACCGCCTGATACCAATAATAATTGGTCTGTCACCGAACGCAATAAATGCCGATCATGCGACACTACCACCATCGCACCTTGAAAATCCTGCAAAGCAACGCTTAAGGCATGGCGCATTTCTAAATCTAAATGGTTGGTTGGCTCGTCCAATAATAATAAATTAGGATTTTGATAAACCAACAACGCCAGCACTAAACGGGCTTTTTCACCACCCGAAAACGGTCGAACCACTTCCGATACTTTATCGCCCCGAAAATCAAAGCCGCCTAAAAAATTGCGCAGCTCTTTTTCAGTTGCGGTTTTATCGAGTTGTTGAACGTGCCATAACGGACTTTCATCTAGCCGTAATTGTTCCAGTTGATGCTGGGCAAAATAACCGATTTTTAAGTCTTGCGCTTCGCGGCGTGTACCTAATAAGGGCAACATATCGCCCGCCAATACTTTAATTAAGCTGGATTTACCCGCGCCGTTTGGCCCTAATAAACCGATTCTATCGCCCGCGGCAATCGTTAAACTTGCCTGTTTAATAATGCACTTATCGCCATAACCAATATCAACTTTTTCCAGCGTCAATAGCGGATTAGGCATTTTTAACGGCGCAGGAAAACTAAAATCAAACGGTGAATCGACATGGGCAAGGGCAATCAATTCCATACGCTCCAAGGCTTTAATACGGCTTTGCGCTTGCCGTGCTTTAGTGGCTTGGGCTTTGAAGCGCGTGACAAAACTTTGAATATGCGCGATTTCACGTTGTTGTTTGAGATAAGCAGATTGTTGTTGTGCCAGTTTTTCCGCTCTCATGCGTTCAAACGCTGAATAATTGCCAGTGTAGATTTCCGCTTTGCCTTGTTCAATATGGACGATGTGGTCAGTAATCGTGTCCAAAAAATCCCTGTCATGCGAAACCAATAACAACGTGCCTTCGTATTTACACAGCCAGTCCTGTAACCAGATAACCGCGTCTAAATCCAGATGGTTAGTCGGTTCGTCCAATAACAACACATCGGAGCGACACATCAAGGCTTGCGCTAAATTCAAACGCATACGCCAACCGCCTGAAAAGGAACTAACAGGATTTTGGTGTTGGCTATCGTTAAAACCCAAACCATTCATTAATCGAGCGGCGCGAGTTTGGGCAGTATAGCCACCAATAATATCTAACGCCGCGTGTAGTTCCGCTTGTTTTAAACCATTGTCGGCTTGTTCAGCTTGGGCAAGTTGTTGCTGCAAGCGTCTTAATTCAGCATCACCATCGATAATATAATCAATCGCGGCGCGTTCAGTGGCGGGCATTTCCTGCGAAACATGGGCAATCGCCAAATTGGGCGGCAAAGTAAATTCACCTTCATCCAAATGCAGCTCGTCTTTAACCAGCGCGAAAAAACTCGATTTACCCGCGCCATTCGCGCCTGTAAAACCGACTTTTTGTCCTTTGTGTATCGTGAAAGTAGAGTTAGCAAACAAAACCCGCGCACCACGGCGCAAGGCGATATTTTTAAAATTTAGCATGGAGGTTTAATGAGGGGTTCTAGTGGGTAGTGGCAGTTTATGGGGTACATTGTACGATATAATGACTCAGCATACATCGTTCCCTCTCTCTGGCGTGGAAACTATAAAACCCACTGAGTCACCCAATGCCCCCGCATGATAATTACAAAACTGAAACTTGTCGTTTTACCAATAACACACAACATCCCTCATAGCCCCGCTAGTAATGATAAAATAAACTCATTATAAAAATGCGACAGCGGAGACAAGGTATTGAAACTCTTTATAGACGAGCTTGAACAGCATCGTGAAACAATGAATAACTTAGCCAGTTGTAATGGAGTGATTGAAGCAGCCGCTGAGTTGCTGATTAACACCTTACAACAAGGCGGTAAAATTTTACTGTGCGGTAATGGTGGTAGTGCGGCAGATTGTCAGCATATCGCGGCAGAATTTGTGGTGCGTTATGAAAAAAAACGTCGTGCATTAGCGGCGATTGCGTTAACCACTGATAGCTCAATTTTAACCGCTCATGCCAATGACTTTGATTTTGAAACGGTTTTTTCCCGTCAAGTTGAAGCTCTTGGTAATTCAAACGATTGTTTGATTGCCATTTCCACATCGGGCAACAGTAATAATGTGTTAAAAGCAGCAATAGCAGCACGCAATAAAGGCATGGCCGTCATTGCGTTAACGGGTGCGAGCGGTGGCATGATACGCGCACAAGCGACTTTAACTGTGCTTGTGCCTTCTAGGGTGACAGCGCGTATTCAAGAAGCCCATATTTTAATTGGTCACTATTGGTGTGGTGCGGTTGAGGAGAGATTAAGTGTTAGCGACAAGCCCTGAATTTAATAAAGCACGGATTTTAGTCATCGGCGATTTGATGCTGGATCGTTATTGGTCTGGACACGCGGCGCGTATTTCACCCGAAGCTCCCGTGCCTGTGGTGCGAGTTAAAAGTACCGAAGAGCGTGTGGGTGGTGCGGGTAACGTGGCGTTAAATATTGCCAAGTTGGGCGGTCAAGTTACTTTATTGGGCGTAGTCGGTGCGGATGCGGAAGGCGATACACTTAAACAACTGTTAGAAAGCAACGGCGTGGTCTGTGACTTTGTGGTTGAGAATGCAATTCGCACGATATGTAAATTGCGTATCATGGCGCAACATCAGCAATTAATTCGCGTGGATTTTGAAGAGCCGACGCTATATTTTGACCGCGCCACATTATCAAGCCGTTTGCAAAACCATCTACCCGATTACGATGTGATTGTGTTTTCTGATTATGGCAAAGGCACATTAACTGATGTGGCTGATTATATTCAACTCGCCAAAAGCCAAGGTTTAACAACGCTGGTCGATCCTAAAGGCGTTGATTATCAGCGTTACGCCCATGCTGATATACTCACGCCCAACTTAGCCGAATTAAACGCGGTGATTGGTTCGTATAGCGATGAAGCTGAATTACTGGTAAAAACGCGGCAATTATTACAGCAACAACGAATTCCAAACCTATTATTAACACGCGGCGAAGCGGGCATGACCTTAATCCAGTCCGAACAAAGCCATTCTTTGCCCGCACAAGCCAAAGATGTATTTGATGTCACAGGTGCTGGTGATACCGTCATTGCCGTAATGGCGTTAAGTGTTGCCATTCAAAAGCCGCTCACCGAAGCCATGTATTTGGCAAACTTAGCGGCTGGAGTCGTGGTTGGAAAACTAGGCACATCTACCGTTTCCATACTGGAATTGACTCGCGCTATGCACGGCGACCGTGATTCGTCTTTTGGTGTGGTCTCCGAAGATCAATTAGTCCACATAATTGCCGCCGCAAGAGCCTCTGATGAACGCGTCATTATGACTAACGGGTGTTTTGATTTACTTCACGCAGGACACGTCACTTATTTACAGCAAGCGAAAGCCTTGGGCGATAGATTAATTGTTGCGGTCAATTCTGATGATTCAGTAAAACGCTTGAAAGGTGAAACTCGTCCTATCAATGGCTTACAAGAACGCATGACGGTATTATCAGCGTTAGCGTGTGTCGATTGGGTGGTTGATTTTAGCGAAGACACGCCCGAACGTTTGTATTGTCGGGTATTACCTGATGTCATTGTCAAAGGCGGTGATTACACGCCCGATCAAGTCGCAGGTGGTGAATGCGTACTTAACGCAGGTGGCGAGGTCATTATTTTATCGTTTGTCGATGGACAATCAACAACACGCATGATTAACAAAGCGAGGGCTGGGGAATGATAGTTGTCACAGGGGGTTCTGGTTTTATCGGTAGCAATTTAATTCGCGCTTTGAATGAGCGTGGACTCGACAATATTCTGCTGGTCGATAATCTAGCCAATGGTCATAAAATCCTTAATATTGCCGATTTGAATATCGCCGATTACATGGATAAAGCAGAATTTTTGGAAAATATTAATCTGCCAAAATTTCTAAACAAAGTCAGAGCGGTTTTTCATCAAGGCGCGTGTTCAGCAACTACCGAATGGAATGGGCAGTATGTGATGAAAAATAATTATGACTATTCCAAGCGATTACTACACGCCTGTATTACGAAAAATATCGCCTTTATTTATGCGTCGTCTGCCTCAGTTTATGGCAATGGTGAACAGGGTTTTCGAGTAGATCGAGCGTGTGAACAACCGATTAATATGTACGCCTATTCAAAATTTCAATTCGATCAACATGTGCGTTCGATATTGCCAGAAACCAAAAGCCCGATTGTTGGCTTACGTTATTTTAATGTCTATGGCCCTAGAGAACAGCACAAAGGCGCGATGAGTAGCACCCCGTTTCACTTCAATCAACAAGTGCTTGAGCATCAACAAGTGCGTTTATTTGCAGGCTGTGATGGGTTTTCCGATGGTGAACAACAACGGGATTTTATTCATGTTGATGATGTGGTTGCGGTCAATTGTTGGTTTTTAGATCATCCAGACCAACGCGGTATTTTTAACGTCGGCACAGGTCGCGCTGAAACCTTTAATACTATGGCGCAAGCGGTGATAGATTGGCATAAAACAGGGGAGATCCGTTATATTCCTTTTCCAGACCATTTAAAAGGTGCGTATCAAAGCTATACCCAAGCGGATATTTCAGGCTTAAGAGCCGCTGGTTATGAGCGTGAATTTCTAAGCGTTCAACAAGGCGTTACCCACTATTTGGATTGGTTGAATAGGCGTTCAATAGCTTCAACGCGGTAAGTATTACTGTGTGATGGAGGTCAGGCTTTGCAAGCAGAGCTTGCAAGTCAGGCAAAGCCTGACCTCCAACGTTAAGTAATACATCCATACTCGCTGCTAAGAACTTAATAGAGCTAACTGCTACTAAACAATCACCTGTCCTGAAAAGTTTTGACACATTACTATTCGTTCATCTGCCTAACGGTTAAAAAAATTTAATTAAATTCCTGAAGGTAGTAGGCGGTGTTTCGCGTGCCTCAAAAACTACAATGCTACGCGCTTGTATAGTTTGATTGTGTCTTGTCACTAATTTTTGGTTGTCGCGTTCAATTATATCGTAAGGTGACATTGCTGCAGTGTTTAATGCAAGATACCAACGACGTTGAGCAATAACAGGCAATGGCACGTCAATAGAATAGTCAGCCATATTAATAACCACATGCAAATCTTCTTCTTCGCTAGAGCAACCCGCAAGTGTAAAAGCCAAAACCTGAGCGTCTGAATCATTCCAAAGCGGTTCGTTCAAACGAAAGCCATGCCAAGTAATATCAGGAATGCCACGCGATACTTCCGTACGACCTGTTAAATAACGTGGACGTGATAAACAGGGATGGCGATGACGAAAGGCAATCAACTCGCGCACAAAACGCAACATATCATTATTGGTTTCAGTCAGCTGCCAGTTTAGCCATGAAATCTCATTGTTTTGACACCATGCGTTGTTATTGCCACCTTGGGTATGTAAAAACTCATCACCCGCTAAAAACATCGGTACGCCTTGGCTTAAAAATAGCAGTGCCATGAAATTACGCGCTTGTTGTCTACGCAGTGCTAGAACATGAGGATTATCCGTCACGCCTTCAGCACCACAGTTCCAGCTTAAATTATCGTTAGTGCCATCACGATTATTTTCACCATTCGCCATATTATGTTTGCCATTGTGACTGACTAAATCCCATAGCGTGAAGCCATCATGACAAGTGATAAAATTAATACTACTGGACGGTAAGCGATGATCATCAGCGAAAAGGTCACTACACCCTGTTATGCAAGTCGCTACTTCGCCTATTAAACCACGATCCCCACGCACAAAGCGGCGCATGACATCCCGATAACGCCCATTCCACTCTGCCCAGCGTGTACCTGGAAATGAACCCACTTGATACAGTCCAGCTGCATCCCACGCTTCGGCAATAATCGGCGCATTTACCAATGAATGCGATAACTCAATGCTCCAAGGCAGTGATGGATTGGCTAATGGTGTTCCATCTTCGCCGCGTGTGAACACGCTGGCTAAGTCAAAGCGAAAACCATCTACCCCCATTTTATTAACCCAGTATTCTAAGCAGTGAACCAGAAAATGAGTAACCAATGGATGATTGCAGTTGATGGTATTGCCACAGCCTGTGTAATCACGATAATGCTTACGGTCAGACGAGCGATGATAAAAAATATCATCCAACAAGGCTTTGAAATGTATCGTAGGACCACCTTCATTTCCTTCACTGGTGTGATTGAAAACCACATCTAAAAGAATACCCAGATCAGCATTATGCAAGGCATCGACTAATTCTCTAAATTCGTGTACGGGGTCAGGTGTGGCACAAAAATTAGGATGTGGTGCGTAAAAGCCATAAGGACTATAACCCCAGTAATTAAGATTACCAAGTTCTGCCACACCATCGGGTACATCTTGTTCATCAAATGCCATAACGGGCAATAATTCGATATGGGTGATACCTAAGGCTTTAAGATAGGGTATTTTTTCGATCAAGCCCTTAAAAGTATTTGGATACTGCACACCCGACGTGGGATGGCGGGTAAAACCGCCGACATGAACCTCATAAATAACTGCACCGTCTAACGATTTTGGCTTAAAAGGTAAATGAGTAAAATCAAGGCGTATATCACTAACAATCCCGCGTAAGCCACTGTTATTCGCTTTGTGAATTGCCTCACTACGATTCCATTTTTTATTGCTAACTGCTCGCGCCCAAGGATCCAATATTTCCCACCAAGAGCCATCAGGTTTTTGTATGCGCCAAGTATAACAAGTACCCACTGGCAGATTTTCAACGGCGATATGCCATGAAAAAAATGTTCGCTGTACCTCCAGATCAAGCACCATAACCTGCATAGGTTCATCACTGTCTTCTGTCTGGTATAGCAATAATTCAACAGCGGTAGCCTCACGGCTAAAAATAGAAAAATTGGTTATCTCTGGGCTCCACGATGCCCCTGAGGGAGAGCGATTACCAATAGTAGTTATAAAAAGTGGATTTTTACTCGTCATTATCACTGTCCTTAATACTAAGCTGCTGCGTGTATCGCAGTCTTTATTTATAGTAAATAAATTGTATTGTACAGTCTAGGCTATAGAGTTTGTAAGAAAATAAGCCTTCAACCTTTTTTAAAATAGTGTATTTTTTATTTTTATCGTGTAAAAAATTTATATTACACTGCTCAACAAGTATGTGGTTTATGTTGAAAAAAATCATTGGTAGTTGATCGCACAACACACACTTTATAATTGAACGTTATACTATAACACTCACTATCCTACTGCTATCATCATGACACTAAACGATTTACCTAATCAAAAACACAACCATAAACAATGCGTGAGTAACGCACTCGCAATGGCTAAACAGGTTTGTCTGGAACGCGGCGTGCAGTTAACGTCGATTCGTTATCAGGTGTTAGAACTAATCTGGGAAAGTCACAAAGCGGTCAAAGCTTACGAATTACTTGATCGTATCAAGCCGCTACAAATGGCAGCAAAACCACCGACTATTTACCGTGCTTTAGAATTTTTGAGCGAACAAGGCTTGATTCATCGTGTGGAAAGTTTGAATGCGTTTATTGGTTGCCGTTGTTCAAACGCGCCACATGAGCAATTATTGTTGATTTGTAAAAACTGTCAGGAAGTTGAGGAGCGTACCGCGCCTAACGTAATGCAAGCATTGTCGGAAGAGTTCAATGATGCGGGATTTATTGTGCATAGTAAAGCCATTGAGATTCATGGAATTTGCAGTCAATGTGCGGCGCAAATGTAGGGGATGGTCTTGTGCCTGCCCTTCAATAGAATGTCATCGGGGCAACCACAATGGATTGCCCTACCAAATAATTGAGGAAACTCTGTGCGCTTCTGTGGTTGCATTGCGTTATGTTATAACATATCATTAAATTTATTCTACTCATAAAAATTTTGAAAAACCATGCAAAAAATCCTCCCGCTTGTTTTCCTATCCATCACAACAGCACAAGCCGCTGACAATGGAATTAAAGAATTAGATACTATACTGGTTAGCTCGCCCTTGCCACTAAGCACTTCAAAATCGGCTATGCCTGTCACCGTATTAACAGGTGATGCACTGCATACCAAAATGGGAACGACCATCGGTGATACCCTAAAAAATGAATTGGGAGTGACCAGTCAATCGTTTGGCGCGGGTGTTGGTTCTCCTGTGATACGCGGACAATCAGGGCCACGCGTACAGGTATTGCAAAATAGCATGGGCAATAACGATATGTCTTCATTGAGTCCAGATCATGCCAACGGTGTTGAACCCATTTTAGCTGAACGCATTGAAGTATTTCGCGGACCATCTACCTTGTTATACGGTAATGGTGCGATAGGCGGTATCGTCAATGTAATAGACAATCGGATTCCTGAAAAAACGTTCGATAAAATAATCACTGGGGCGGGAGAGCAACGCTATGATTCAGCAACCAATGAAACCTCCAGCGTGATGAAAGTGGAAGGCAGTCACAACGGCTTTGCGTATCATGTTGATGGTTTTTATCGTGACCAAGGCAACACGCATATTGGCGGACAAGCCATAGATGAAGCCGCAGTACAGATTAATGATCCCAGTTTTACCGCGCCTGAAAATTCATACGGTGTGATTAATAACAGTAACGCCCGTTCACGCGGCGGTTCAGTCGGCGTTTCCATGATAGGCGAGGCAGGCTTGGTCGGTGCATCAATTAATCAATTAGAAAAAAACTACGGCATTCCTACTGATGGTTCAGGCGGCGCACCTGTTACGGTCGATTTAAAACAAACCAAATACGATTTTAAAGCCCAACTCAATCAGCCATTTGCTTTCGCTGAAAAGTTAAAAATGAAATTTGGCTATACCGATTATCAACACACAGAAAAAGATGGTGGTATACCCGCGACCCAGTTTTTAAACAAATCCTACGCCAGCCGTTTGGAATTAGAACAAAAAGCTATCGGCGCATTAACAGGTTCACTGGGTTTTCAATCGACTAACAGCGAGTTTGCAGCGATTAATGCCGATGGTTCTGCGCCGTTAGTCCCCAAATCCAACATTGATAGTTACGGTTTATTTGCCGTTGAATCCTATAAAAACGGCGCGGTTACTTATGAGCTAGGTGGACGCGGTGAATGGGTGACAATTTCACCCGAAAACGCGAGTAGCCTGACGTATTTACCGATTAGCGGTTCAGCTTCTGCCTTATGGGAAGTGAATAAACAGCACAAACTCAGTCTAGCGTTCACCCATTCGCAACGCGCTCCGTTAATCCAAGAGCTTTATTATGACGGTGTTCATGAAGCCTCACGCAGCTATGAATTGGGCAATGCCACACTGAGTAAAGAATTTTCCAATAATCTGGACTTGGGCTACCGTTTTAACAGCGATTGGATGAATGCGGAAGTGAATGTATTTCATAACTGGGTCAGTAATTACATTTATCAGCAACGCGCAAATTATTTATTTAATACTGATGCAGGTGCTTTTACCGATGCGTGCGCATTAGGCGAACCCTGTATTCCTGTCGAAATCAATCAACAAGCAGGTGCGACGTTTAAAGGTTATGAAGCACAGCTTAAATTCCCGTTGATGGAAAATCACTATGGCTTAGTCGATTTAAGCTTGTTCAGCGATTACACACGCGGCACCTTTAATAAAGGCAATGATGTGCCTCGAATGCCACCGCTGCGTTACGGTTTGCAGCTAAGTTATGAGAAAAACAACTTTACTAGCAATGTGCGTTTAACACGCGGCGAAGCGCAAACTCATACAGGCGCGAATGAAACCAGCACTCCCAGTTATTTATTGCTCAATCTTGGTACGCAATATCATATCGCCACAATTGCCGAGGCTGACATTATGCTATTTGCCAATGCTAAAAATCTGTTGAATGAAAATATCCGTAATTCAACCTCTTATCTGCGTAATTTTGCACCAGAGGCTGGGCGTAGTGGAGAAGTCGGAATTCGAGTGAGCTATTAATCTACGTTTTTTTGAACGCTATTAAAAACTGGTAGTGGGTTAAATCTATTGTTTTTATTTTTGGCATGACTGCCAGTCCTTTAAAGGACTGGCAGTCATGAATATCGCTCTTTAGTGAGAACGTGGTTATTTTTTCAAGGAGTTAAATAGGTTATTAATTAATGGCCAAACACGCGTTAACCATTGTTCCACTACAAACACAGTAGCGGGTTTAATCGAACTGGCTAAGGTTTTAATCACTACCCAGACTCTATCTGCAACAGACGCATCTGTGCTGTCACGTTGTTGTAAATAACGCGAACCAAAACCATCGATAAAGACAGGTTTAAAGAGCCACATTTCTAACACAGAGGTGACCAACATAAAGGTGAAGGAGATACCCATACCCATACCTGCAAAAATGACTAACCACGCAAACATCGGGTGAATTTTCGTTAGCCACCATGACAAAATATCAGTCAGTAAAAATACATAAGGCATACCGATAGCAATACATTTATATTGGGTAGTCGTTGTTTCGGCAAAGCTAAAAATATAGCCGACAAACATAAAGATAAAACTAATGCCAAATAAGTGAATATGTGACACGCGCGTTAATGAAGAAAAAGTCGCCCCTTCATCTTGAGTGGTGTAGGATTTTAGTGTCTCAAACTTGGTAAAATCTGGTAAGCCACCCGAATCTTTGTTGTGACACATGACGCACTTTTTTTCGATGATTTTATCGATACCATCGTCTTTGTAGTCATCAGTATCTGCACCATCTCTGACCCATTTCATAATAGCAAAACGCTCTTGTTCAGAGGCGTTCTCTTTCATTGACCCATTTAGTTTGACTTCTAATGCTGTACCCGAACGGTTGCCATAATAGCTGTACACAATATCATCAACCGATAAGCCGAATTTACCGTCTGCCATGCCGTGCGTGAATAATATTTGAATAAGGGCAAAAAGATAACCTACGGCTACGGTACAGAGATAGCCTGTAAATAATACTTTTAGCGGTGTGTCGTGATCTTTTAGCGGGGTATATTTGTTTGTCATAGTTCTTTAGTAGGAAGTTTAAAACTGAGGTTAGTTATACCTACTACAAAGCAAACTGGCAAGCTTAAGCTTGTTGAATAGCACTTAAAATTGTGTACAGGTGGGGGGGATTTATTTGAATATTGTCGCTGTGCAGTGGACAAAATAACGCACGTTTTAGAATTTTTTTCCTTTGGTATCATGAGGCTCAGCCCAAAAACCAGAATGTGTAGAAATAGTTACATTGTCTGCTCTGCTATCCTCCACTCTTAATCGTCTTTCTACTTTTACAATTTTGCGTCTGCGCTCAGCTTTGCGTTTATTGTTTTTTCCTCTATCAACCACAGACTTAAACACTCGTCTATCATTGCTCCAATGCCTAACGTGGAATTCTTGCAAACCAATATATTTGCCATTGATTAGTTTTTTATTCAATCGTCTGATGACGCGCCGACCAACAGAGTCAGGCTCGATATCAACCAATGCGTAATATTCGATTGTGTTGGTTTGGACGATTTCATACCGCCAAAATGAAATACTTTCTATACGACCACTGGCAGTAAACATCCCACCCTTAAGTACAGGCTTAATGAATGCTTCTACATGATAATCCGACGTGGTGCTAGGTATTTTTTTTAAAATAATGATCATCAAAACTCCTGACTTCAGGTGTCAAGTAACCCATAATAACTTATGAATAAATCACCTCTCTATCAAAGGGCAGAGGCAGCGTCGATTTTTGCTAAGACTTCAACTCCAGTTGACTTAACGGGTTATCAAAGAGCATTTATCGCACCAGAAACATTATTTTTATTGCTTTACAATCGCTAGATGTAGTCACGAAAAAATTTTAACATACTCACTAAAACAAAGTAGGTGCGACTTATCGCACCTACTTTGATGTCCTAATATTTTCTATCTACCTAACAAAATATAGCAAAGATTTGGGTTTTTATCTGCTAACGTGGCTATTTATGCGTAAATTAAGCCAGTAATTTAACCCTGAGTAGTTAAATAATCTTCATAATTACCGTTAAAATCAACGATACCGTGTGGTGTTAATTCGATAATGCGTGTTGCTAGTGAGGAAACAAATTCTCTATCATGACTGACAAAAATTAGCGTGCCTGGATAACTTTCTAAAGCGTTATTTAAGGACTCAATCGACTCCATATCTAAATGGTTGGTCGGTTCATCCAATACCATAATGTTATTTTTTTGCAGGATTAATTTACCAAATAACATTCGACCTTGTTCACCACCTGATAGCACTTTCACTGGTTTATTAATATCATCCGAAGTAAATAATAAACGCCCCAGCGTACCGCGCATGGTTTGATCGTCATCGGACTCTTTACGCCACTGCCCCATCCATTCAATCAGCGTTAAATCTTCAGCAAAATCATCGGCGTGGTCTTGAGCAAAATAACCAACTTCTGAATTTTCTGACCATTTGACGATGCCCGTATCGGGTGTTAATTCACCGACCAGCGTTTTTAACAAGGTCGATTTACCAATACCATTAGGTCCTATCACCGCAATGCGTTCACCGACTGCCACCATTAAATTCAGATTTTTAAATAATGGTTCGCTACCATAGCCTTTGCTCAAGCCTTCGACTTCTAAGGCTAAACGATGCAATTTTTTAGTTTGCTCAAAGCGTATAAAAGGATTGACGCGGCTAGATGGTTTTACCTCATCGAGTTTAATTTTATCTAATTGCTTGGCGCGTGAAGTCGCTTGTTTTGCTTTTGAGGCATTCGCCGAAAAGCGACGTACAAAGGCTTGTAATTCAACAATTTGAGTTTTTTTCTTGGCATTACCTGCCAATAAACTGGCGCGAACTTCACTAACAGCGACCATGTAATCATCATAGTTGCCAGGATAAACGCGCAATTCACCATAATCCATGTCTGCCATGTGGGTGCAAACGCTGTTTAAAAAATGGCGATCATGCGAGATAATGACCATCGTACAATCACGCGCATTCAGCATATCTTCCAGCCAGCGGATGGTATTAATATCAAGGTTGTTAGTCGGTTCGTCTAATAACATGATGTCTGGGTTAGCGAACAACGCTTGCGCTAGTAACACCCGTAATTTCCAACCAGGTGCAACTGCACTCATTAAACCAGTGTGTTGTTCTAGCGGAATATCTAGCCCCAACAATAATTCACCTGCACGCGATTCAGCGGTATAACCATCTAATTCGGCAAACTCCACTTCTAAATCAGCAACCTGCATTCCATCTTCTTCACTCATTTCAGGTAGTGAATAAATACGGTCGCGTTCTTGTTTAATGTGCCATAGTTCTTTATGACCCATTATGACGGTATCAAGTACCGTAAATTCTTCATAAGCGAATTGATCTTGACGCAATACGCCTAGGCGTTCATTAGGACTGATACTGACATTGCCTGCGGACGGTTCTAAATCGCCGCTTAATATTTTCATAAAAGTCGATTTGCCGCAGCCGTTCGCGCCGATTAAGCCGTAACGATTGCCGTCGCCAAATTTGACAGAGACGTTTTCAAACAGGGGTTTTGCCCCAAACTGCATGGTGATATTAGCTGTAGAAATCAAAGTTTGTTTTCCGAGTGAGTTTTAATAAGAGGGATTAGATGGGCATTCTATCAGGTTTTGAGCGTATTCAGTTAGGAGTCCAATAGCCTCAGCTATTAGCTAGAAAACAGCTAAAGCTGTTTTATTCCTGTGAGCAGTAAGCCTAGAAACTACAACAGCAACTTATCGTCTATGGCAATAAACCGTTGAGAGGCATTAATAAGTGAGGGGGCGGTTAAGGCTGGTACACCATAGACTTCAGTGCTTACACCATAACGCTGATGCACTTTAGCCAATAATAAATCAAAATCACCATCGCCTGATAACAGGGTAATGACATCGACTTGTTCCGCTAATTCCATGACATCTAGGGTGATACCGACATCCCAATCGCCTTTGGCAGTACCATCACGCCGTTGAATATAGGGCTTTAGCTTTACCTCAAAACCGATGTATCTGAGTATATCCTGAAAGCCCCGTTGTTTACTGTCGCCTTTGTCGATGGCATACGCACACGCCGCCACTACTTCACGATTAGCGGTCGCCTGATTCCAAAACCGCTGGTAATCAAAATGCCGCTGATACGCTTGTTTAGTGGTGTAGTAGATGTTCTGCACATCGACAAACAGGGCAATTTTTTCCACGCAGTTATTTGAGAAACGAACAAATATAATCGGTAGGCGTGTTAACTTTTACAGTGAACTTGGCATTAGCAGGCACACTAAACGCTTCGCCACCTTTAACAGTTTGCCACTCACTTTCGGGTAATAACACCTCAAGCTCGCCGTCGATAATTTCCATCAATTCAGCATCGGCTGTATTAAAGGTGTATTCGCCCGCCAACATAAAGCCTAGCGTTTTCATGGTGCCATCGGCAAATTTAAGGGTACGGCTACTGACATTACCGCCAAAATAGACGTTGGCTTTTTTAATCACAGTGACGTTATGAAATTCTGACATGATTTATCCTGACTGAAGTTGGGTAATGAGGGGCGCAATAATAGCAGATTGTCGGTATACTTGAACGAAAAGCGTTAATTAGGGAGCTGAGAGTAGCTCATCCAATTTCTTTTGTTGATTCAGCGCGTACAACTCATCAAAACCTCCGACATGAAAATCACCGATATAAATTTGCGGCACGGTTCGGCGGTTGGTTTTACGCATCATTTCTTCTCTTAAGTGTGGCTCGCTATCAACATTAATTTCGCTATAACTCGCACCCTTTTGATCGAGTAATCGCTTAGCCATTACACAATAAGGACATATTTTGGTGGTATAAATGAGTATTTTAGGCATAGTTTATTGAGGTTTGCTAATATAATAGCTTGTAGTTTAACAGAAGGATTAGGCAATTTGCCTTGAACTTTACGCCTGTATCAATTATTTTTGAGAGCTAACAATGAGTGAGTTACCTAAAGATTTAAAGTATGCAACGTCCCATGAATGGGTGAAAGTAGAAGAAGGGAATATTGTTCAAGTAGGCATCACCGATTTTGCGCAACAGCAATTAGGCGATTTAGTTTATATTGAACTGCCTAAGCTAGGGCGTAAAGTAACCGTCCGTGAGCAATGCGCCATCGTAGAATCAGTTAAAACTGCCTCAGATTTATTTAGCCCTGTGGCTGGAGAAATTATTACCATTAATGAAGCGGCGGCTGATGAACCAGAACAAGTGAACGACAAGCCTTATCAAACATGGCTATTTCGTATTCAAGCTGATGATCTTGCTGATTTGGATCATTTGCTAGACGCAGATGCCTACCAACAACTTATGAACCAATAACTTATTATGGCAAATCAAAATGCAAAAGGCTTTAAACGTTTAATTAACGCGTGTTTCTTTTCAGCGGCGGGCTTTAAAGCGACGTGGACACATGAAGAAGCTTTCAGACAGGAAGTGGCTTTATTTGTAGTTACTACACCTTTAGCTATTTGGCTAGGTAAAACCAATATTGAAATATTGCTGCTTATTGGTAGTATCGTATTGGTGTTACTTGTAGAATTATTAAATTCAGCCGTGGAAGCAGTCGTTGACCGTGTCGGCTTAGATCATCACGAATTATCAGGTAGAGCCAAAGATATTGGTTCAGCCGCTGTTATGCTGTCGCTTATTTGGGCGGGCGTGACATGGGCATTAATTTTATTATAAAGAGGATTATAAATGAGTGCATTAATATGCGGTTCTATGGCTTACGACACCATCATGGTGTTTCATGATAAATTTAAACATCACATTCTGCCAGAGAAAGTTCATATTCTAAACGTTTCCTTCTTAGTGCCAGTATTGCGTCGTGAATTTGGCGGTTGTGCGGGTAATATTGCTTATAATCTGAATTTATTAGGCGAAGAACCGTTAATTATGGCGGTGGTTGGGCATGATTTTGAGCCATACAGTCAATGGCTAAATCAAAACGGACTGTCTAGCCAATTTATTCATGTTCTGGATAATCAATATACAGGGCAAGCCTATATCACCACCGACGAAGACGATAATCAAATTACCGCTTTTCACCCAGGCGCAATGAGTTTTTCTCATTTGAATGCTGTCCCTACCAACAACAATGACATCAGCATCGGTATTGTTTCACCCGATGGTAAAGACGGTATGCAGTTACACGCAGAACAGTTTGTTGAATTAGACATTCCATTCATTTTTGATCCAGGTCAAGGAATGCCCATGTTCAATGGCGCGGAACTGCTAAAATTTATCGATCAAGCGACTTGGATGACGTTAAATGACTATGAATCTGAATTAATGCAGGAGCGTACTGGCTTGTCATTAGAGCAACTGGCAGAACGTGTGCAGGCTCTCATCATTACCTTAGGCAGCAAAGGTTCTAAAATTTATACCCAAGGGCGAGTCATTGATATTCCAGCCGCGCAAGTGAATAGTCTTAATGATCCGACAGGTTGCGGTGATGCGTATCGTGCTGGCTTGTTATACGGATTAATGAATGAATTGGATTGGGAAATCACAGGGCGGATTGCTTCCTTATTGGGCGCGATTAAAATCGAACATCACGGCACGCAAAATCATCATTTCGACATGGATAGCTTTAAACAACGCTATCATGAAAACTTTGGGCATTCTTTCTAAGGCATTACAGTAGCTTATCATGCTAACACACACACAACGGTTATTAAACATCATGTCTCGGTTACGTCAGCCTAAAGTGGGTTGTGCGTGGGACATTAAGCAAGATTTTACCAGCTTAATTCCTTACCTTATTGAAGAAGCTTACGAAGTCGTTGATGCTATTGACCGTAATGATTACGATGATTTGCGCTCAGAACTGGGTGATTTATTGCTCCAAGTAGTCTTTCATTCGCAAATTGCCAAAGAGCGGGATTTATTTACCTTTGAACAAGTGGCTGAAGGTATTTGCGACAAGCTTGTTCGCCGACATCCTCATATATTTGGTGATACCGTGTTTACTACCGATGCGCAGCGTCATCACGCATGGGAGCAATCCAAAGCTGACGAGCGTCAGGAAAAACACCCGAGTGCTTCTGATTCGCGCAGTGTGCTATCAGGAGTAGCGAGCAATCTGCCTGCCCTGATTGAATGTGAAAAAATTCAAGACCGTGCTGCCCATCATGGTTTTGATTGGCCTGATGTGCCGCCTGTGTTTGATAAAGTATTAGAGGAATTGGCAGAGGTTAAAGAAGCGTGGGAATCAGGCAACCAAGAGCATATTCAAGAAGAAATTGGTGATTTATTATTGGTTGCTGTTAATCTCGCCCGCCATTTAAAGGTGAGTCCTGAAGTAGCACTTCGACAAAGTACCAAAAAATTTACTAAACGCTTCAATTACATCGAACTAAAAGTGGGGCTGTCAGGACGCGATTTAAAAGACTGCACGCTAAACGAATTAGATGCACTTTGGCATGAAGCAAAAATAGTATTGAGAAATAGCAATACCGTGTAGTTCATTCACAGGCGTTCAAACCTAGGTTTGAACGCCACATTTAAGTCGGTAGTTTCAATGCGCAATGTTTTATTTATCTGTAGTCAAAATCGTTTGCGTAGCCCAACGGCGCAACAAGTATTTTCTACTTATGCAGGCATTCAATGCTTGTCAGCAGGTTTAGACCACGATGCTGTTATTCCTGTGAGTTTAGAACTTATTGACTGGGCTGAACTGATATTCGTGATGGAAAAATCGCATCGAAACAAACTAACGGCAAAATTCAAAGCGCATTTGTTAAATAAACGCCTCATCTGTCTTGATATTCCTGATGAATATGATTTTATGGACAGTGCATTGATTCGTTTGCTACAAATAAAAGTCACACGTTTTTTACCAGTGCATACTATATCGCGCTAACAACCCCCCCATTAATAATTACAAAACAGTTGTTTCATGCACCCAAATGTATGGCATCAATAACACGCTTTTTTATCAGGAAACCCATTATGAAACTCTCTTTAATTCGCTATAGTGCTGTTTTGACAGCATTATTTTTACTCGGCGGTTGTTCCGAAACACCACCAATCGACCAGCCCATTGTTTACTACCCTAACAACAACACCGTGACTAAACCACCTGTCACTATTACACATCCTAACACCCCTGTTCAAGAAACTCCGCCAGTGATTACAGGCGCACCTATTGGCACTCGATTGTCCAATGTTCAGCTTTATCCTAGTGATTTTAATTTATTACCTGGTTGGGAAAAAGACGATCACGTTGCCGCATTAAAAGCCTTTCACCATTCTTGCAAGCGTTGGCGTACCATGCCAGCCGATAAGGTATTGAGTGGCTCATTTCAATTAGGTCGCATGTCTGATTGGCAAGCAATTTGTTCCAAACCTGTGATACGCGGACAAGAACGACAATTTTTTGAACAATGGTTTAAGCCTTATGCCGTCTGTGAAAACGGCTTGTTTGATGGAATGTTTACAGGCTATTATTTGCCTGAACTGCATGGCTCATACCGACAATCTGCCCGTTACAACGTGCCTATCTATCCGATACCTAGCAATCCAAGTTTACGCTCTCAAAGCCGCGCAGCCATTAAATCAGGCGCGTTAGCCAACAAAGGACTAGAACTACTTTGGGTTGATAATGAAATAGATGCCTTTTTTATGGAAATACAAGGCTCAGGGCGCGTAATTATGGAAGATGGTAGTATTCGAGGCTTAAGTTTTGCAGGCGGCAATGGTCATGCCTACTATGCAATCGGCAAAACGCTAGTCAATAACGGTGAAATTTCTAAAGAAGATATTTCCATGCAAACCATCCGTGCGTGGATAGAACAACATCCCGTAGAAGGTGAGCAACTTATGCTCAGCAATGCCTCTTATGTGTATTTTCAGTTTAGCCCCGTAGACCCCAATGTAGGGCCGACAGGTGCAATGGCAGTACCATTAACCGCACAACACAGCTTAGCCATCGACCATAAAAATCTACCCTATGGCATTCCTGTCTGGTTAGATGCTGAACATCCCATACAAGGGAAAAGATTACAATGTTTACTCATGGCACAAGACACAGGCGGCGCGATTAAAGGCGTAATTCGTGGCGATGTTTACTGGGGACAGGGAGATAAAGCCAGTCTTATGGCAGGCCCTATGAAATCCAAAGGGCATTATTATTTATTGGTGCCGCGTAATCTTTAATAGACAGTGTTTTTCATTAAGGGCGATTTAAATTGTCCTTAATGATGTGTTTTACAGGTTGATTTTGTTTTTAAAAATGAATAGAAAGCGCGTAGATTGGGTTGCGGCTCTTTCGCAACCCAACGAATACCAGAGAATGTTGGGTTGCCAAAAAGACGGCAACCCAACCTACGCAGCTAGAGCGGGGGGTAGGTTATTTAACCCGCTCAAACAGTTTGGATTCTGATATGATATTCAGCACAACGTTACAATCAAAATATTGTGACGAGGGGTAACATATCCAGTCGCGCTTCGTTATGCTAAAAAATGTATGTTTGTGACAAAAAATAGATATATATGACAATTATAGTCATCTTTTAAACCCTAAATTAGCAGTAAAATCAGGTCAAAAACTCTTTTACCACTATCGTATCTCAATTTCATTATATTGGTAAATAAATTGCTTTAGCCATAGTCATTAAGCCCGAATTATTTAGGGATTATAGCAAATTAGCAATTTTAATTGAGAGGTGTTTATGAAAATTTTAACTCATGTTGTGTTGGCTTTATTGGCAATTACCGCCTTAAATGCTAATGCTGAAAGCAGTTTTTCTACATTAAATGGCGTGGTTGGTGAAAGTTTGAACGACCATGAACTAGCTAGTGTGGAAGCCAAAGGAGTTTTTGATAAAGGCTATTGTACTTGGTTTGTTGACCAAATAGTGAGAGGAAAAATTGGCGGTTTGAATGGTTGGGGCAGTAAATATGCAGCAAACGGTGTACCTTGGCAAGGTAATGCGGTTAATTGGCTTGCAAATGCAAAAGCTAAAGGTTTTTCAACAGGTAAAACTCCTACACAGGGTTCAGTGGTAGTGTATAACACAAAATTCTTTGCTACCTATGGTCATGTTGCGTATGTTACAAGTGTTAGTGGTAACAACTTCACTGTAAGGGAAATGAATGTAAAAGGTTGGAACGTTGCGAGTACTAGAACTGATAATATTGTAACAAATTCTGCAAAAATAGCAGGATTTGTTTACGGCAAATAATTTTGTCTCTTTATTCTCTTTAATAAGGCAGAATAGTAGTTATTCTGCCTTTCTTTTAAGTGTCTGTATGAATTATTTTTTGAGGTTTATTTTTGTTTTAAGTTTTTCATCAACGTTAATAGCCGCGCCCGTCACTGTCAATATTGGAACGGATACTCGTATTTTCAGTTCAGTGCATTCCATTAAAGATTTTCGTGATGCTGGTGTAGTTAAACAAGGTTTTGATTATTCTTGTGGTTCTGGTGCATTAGCAACATTATTGACATATTATTTTAATGACCCTGTTGGTGAAGAAATTATTTTGCAAGAAATTCTAACTTCTTTAAATAATGACCAAGAAAAACTAAGGCAAAAGGAAGGATTAAACTTATTAGATTTAAAAACGGTTTCTGAGCGTCATGGTTATAAAACAAAAGGAATGAAATTATTACCAGAATATTTACTAGAGTTAAAAGCTCCAGTAATTGTTTATATTAAACCTCGAGGACATGAACACTTCGCTGTTTTAAAAGGTATAGTTGGCAATAGGGTTTATCTCGCTGACCCATCATCAGGTAATGTCCGAATGCCTTTATATCAGTTTTTAGATATGTGGATTAAGGAGAATGAAACTAAAGGTATTATTTTTATTGTAGAAAGACAAGATGGACAATTAATTAATAATTCCCCACTCAAAACGCCTTCTAATCCATTAACACATCCTGAAATGTTAACAATTCGTCAAATGTTAGAAGTTGGTAATCCTAATATTCGTTTTCCTTTATTAACTCGGTAATTTTATGCGTTCTTATTTATTCAAGATTGTTTGTATTATATTTATTTCCAGTTTAACGACAGTTTCTCAAGCAGAAACTGAAGTAATGACGTTGAATGAAGCCGCTAAGTTTTTAAAATTTAATCCTACTGAGTTAGAAAAGTTAGCACAAGATAAAGCAATTCCTGCTAGACATATTGGAACACAATGGCGATTTAGTCATGCGTTATTATTAGAATGGTTAAAAGGCGATGATTCACAAAATGCTAAACAACAAGCAAAGTCTGATTTAAATTCTGAGAATTTGGCAAATCAAGATAAAAAAATAACATCGGCTCAAAATGAAAAATCAACTCAAAAAATATCAGAATTAACTTCAAATAAACCATCAGATAAAAAAACGTCTGAGAATAAATCAACTCAACCAATAGGTGAAAACTCGAATCAAAAAACATCAGAAGATGTATTTTTGCGTGATCAGGGTGTTTTATTAAAACGTAACCAAGTAACGGTAGAAACGGATTTATATTATTCTAAATTTGAA
This sequence comes from uncultured Methylococcales bacterium, assembly GCA_903902705.1. Classification (GTDB taxonomy): domain Bacteria; phylum Pseudomonadota; class Gammaproteobacteria; order Methylococcales; family Methylomonadaceae; genus UBA4132. The sequence continues at coordinate 9,969 of CAIUVX010000064.1, read as the reverse complement.
CAAGGTGGATTATTTGGTTTAAATTCAACAGATACATTTACATCAAATTATAGTGTACGTTATGGATTGTGGGATGATTTACAGTTTTCAGCGAGCATTCCTTTATATCATCGCATGAATAGTGTTGCTACTTTACAGTCTCCTGAAAAAACCACTGATACTCTTTGGGGCGATGCCGCATTTACATTACGTCAGGTTATATTAAAAGAAAATGTTGGTTATCCAACTGTTATTTTTAGTTTAGAAGGGCATATTCCAACAAGTCATAATAATTATGCTATTGGTGGCGGTGTTTCATTAACTAAAAGTATTGACCCTGCTGTGTTGTTTGCTAACTTCCGTTATTTACATAGTTTTTCAGAAAAAAACACGAATGCTACCTCTGAAATCAATTCAGATACTACTTTATATTCGCAGATAGATAATATCTTTGATGGTACAGTAGGTATTGCGTATGCTTTAAATGATACATTAACATTAAGTACAGCTATTTCAGGGAGGGTTACGCATTTTGCAAATTCTTCTACACCTTCTGTTGAAAAATATGATTTACAGTTGGGATTGACATCTTTGATAACAGATAACTTATTTATTGAACCTACTGTAAGTTTTGGATTGAATGATGCCAGCTCAAAAAATGTAAGTTTTGGTATCAACATTCCCTATACATTTTAAAAATACCAAGCTCGTAAGGTGTAATAGCTTTAGCACGGCGGCGCGGGAAATCCCAATTCATTGGCAATGGTGTTAGCCAAATCTTTTAGCACATCACCCAATGAAAACGTGGCTTTATCCTGCAAGTCGAAATACACAGGAAAATAATGCCCAGTGGCTGTTTCTTGCGCCAAGGTTTTTTTCAAAAATTGTAAGACTGAGGTTTTGCCAATCCGCCGCTGTCCATAAAGCACAATGGCATTTTCTTCGGGACGGGAAAAGATATGCAGCACTTCACGGACAATATCCGCTCGACCAGTAAACGCATTGCTATTGCCGACTGGATTACCAGCGATGTAGGGATTAAGAGAACGCGACATGAAGGCTGAATTCCATAAAGTAACCGTTGTTTTTTGGAGAGGATAAGGTTTAGGCGGGTAAGGCAATGATTAACACAGGAAAGCTTGTATAAGCGTAGCCAAGTAGGTTGATTAGGCTATCGCCTAAGCCAAGCTACATTTATGCTTACCGATGGACAGTCAGTTTAAACTTAGCCACTGCTTTAGCAAATCTGACAAAATCCTCGCGTGTTGAAATCCTTCCATACTGTAGCTGAATAAAATCAGCGGTAATTTGTTCGATAGCGTCTGCCTGTTCTGGCAATGCTATTTTAGCGCGTTGGGCAAAATCAACAGCACCTTCTCGGTTGGTTCTGATTAATCCTGCTGGTTTTAACTTTGTACAAAACCGATTATAAAGACGCAACACGGGGGCTATGGATTTTTGTTTTTTGCGCAATAAAAATGCGCTTAATAAGATGGTGATTAAGGCAACCAAGATCATTAACCATTTCATCATGGCTTTGAAGTCGTGAATGCCAAACTCAGACAGAAAATTGGCTTGATTGTCGCTGTCATAGTTGACTACCCAGCGTTGCCACTGGTAATCGGCATTATTCCAAAGCTGATCCATTTGTTTTAGCCAGTTTTGTTGCTGATTAATCATGTTTGGGTCAAAGCGAATTTCACCACCGAGTTCTAATAAATCGAGATTTAATTGTTGTTCAATGCGCTCTGGTGCAACAGCGGCAGTTGGATCAACCCGCGCCCAACCTTGATTTTCTATCCATACTTCTGCCCACGCATGAGCATTGGCTTGACGGACTTCTAAGAAATTACCAACGCCATTAAATTCACCGCCTTGATAACCCGTCACGACTCGTGCTGGAATGTGAGCAACGCGCATTAAATAGACAAATGCGGAGGCGTAATGACTGCAAAAACCGCGCTTGGTGGTAAATAAAAAGCTTTCTATCGGGTTTTCTTCCATCAAAGGCGGCGTGAGCGTGTAATGAAAATCTTCTTTTCTAAAATGATTGAGTAACTGGTTAATAAAATCTTCTGGCTTAGTGTCAAAACCATGCAGTTGAGTGACGAATTGTTTAATTTTATCGGACGGTTCACGCGGTAGTTGGGTCGCATCTTGGTATTCAACTTGAGTCAGTTTGCCCGTATTGTATTGTGGATAGGAGGTGATTTTGTATTCTGCGCGTTTTTTTGAATTTTCTTGGGTAACTAATTGGTAATATCCTGTGAGTGCTAACGGCGCGGAAAATTGTTCAGGCATATCCAATCCAAACACCCAATTTTTTTCTTGTGCTTCCATCAACAGCGTGTACTGATAGGCTGTACCTGTGTAGATAGGCTTAGTGAGTGCTAGTCCTTTGAATAGTTGCGTATTGAACTGTGACCAGCGTTTACCATCGGTGTGTGCTAACACAGGGCCGCGCCAATAACGCTGTTTGGGTGGTGGCATCGCACCTGTAAATTTGACGCGAAACACCAGTTCTTCCGATGTACCTAAATCGCTGATAGACCCAGGTTCCATGCTATCGCTTAAGCCAATTTTAGCTTTATTTTTTTCTTCAAATATCATCCAGCGTGGAGCTTCTACGCGGGGAAACAAAATGAAGATAACGACCGCTATCGGTATGGCTTGCAGAATAATTAGGGTAGCTGTTTTTAATGCCACGCGGGTTTGAATTTCAATGCTGTTAATTGCAACCAAGGTGGCAAATAGCACACAGCACACTGCCAGAATATACGCTGCCATGAACAAGCTTTGTTGATATAAAAATAACGAAGCGGCAACAATAAACGCTAAATAAGTGACTAGGTAAATATCACGCTCGGTTTTGATTTCCAGTAGCTTTAAACCCAGCGCGAGTATGAATAAGTTGGTGCCTGCATCACGTCCAAGTAGGTGTTTATGCTGACTGAGTAGTAATGTCAGCGCAAGCAGGGTGAGGAAAAGCAGCACCCGTGAACGTGGTAAATACTGGGGTCGCCAAACAGCGACAAAACGCCAGCCTAGCACCAAACTAAAAAAACCAAACAGTGCGATGGGAATATTGGCAATATGTGGCGCGACAATCAGTCCAATGGACGACAGTAAAAAAATGAGGATTTTTTTAAAATGGGGTGAATTCATAACAGGGCAAGAGCTTCCAAACAGTGGCGGTAATGTGCTGAACCCCGATCTGGCATAATTTTTAAATTTGGCAATACCAATCCATAACGAATATCGGCGCGTTCGGCATCAATCACCCAGCGACATAATTGACTTAAGCGTTGTTCGGTATCATAGCCTGCGGCGTAGTCGTAATGCAGCCAGACTTCGGTTGTGTTGTTCGCACCGCTGTATTGTTTGCTGTATAGCCCTTGTCCTTTGGCAAAGGCTTTCCAGTGTATATGTTTGATGGAATCGCCTGCTTGATATTCGTGTAAGCCGTAAAAATCATCCGCGCCTTTTTTTTGATTGACCCCTTGTTCGGCATCGGCTAAGGGCGTTTCTGGAAAAGGAATTTCTATGGTAGCGGGTTTTGGATAAATCAGAGCTTTGCTGTCAAAACGAATAGGCGACCACGCATAAAATAATCCAAGCGGATAGCTTGTGGAAATCGTTACTTTACCAATGGTTTGCCAGCCTCTTTTTTGAGCGATTTCATACAGTGTTATTGCAATTTTACTGTGTGCGGCTAGGGTAAAGTTTTCTGTTTTTTCCAGTTGAATCTGTAGATTAAAACGCTCAACCGCTGTTGGGTTATGAATATGAATATCAAAACCTGCGGCTTCTCCTAAAAAAACATTTTTGCATTTCCCCTCTTTTAACACCAGACCCGCTAAAGAATTATAAGTATGTAAAATGGTAATAAAAAATACACTCGCCAATAAAAACGTCAGTAAGTAAGCAAGGTTATTGTTATAAACAAAGGCAATCAGCACTAACAAAATCATCAGCAATACAAAACCGAAACCACGTTTGGATGGCACAATGCCAATTCGTCTAACAGTTAGGGTAATTGACTCAGAATTTAATGGTTTGCTGGTGTAAAAATTCGGCACTGTCCAGCGTAGTTTAAATAGCAGACGATTCAAAACACTGCCACTTTAGCTAATATTGGGGCAACAATCGCCTCTGAATCGGTGTTTCCTGAGCGTAAACGGTGTCCCGCAACAGCCGCTAGTACGGTTTGTATGTCTTCGGGAATCACTGCATCACGCAGTTCTAAAAAAGCCCATGCCTTTGCTGCACTCAGTAGTGCTAAACCTGCTCTGGGTGACAGCCCGCAATGGTATTCTGATGATTCACGCGTAAAGGTAATAATCGCCTGACAATAATCCAGCAAGGCATCAGAGGTATGTACTTTAGTGACTAAATCCTGCATTTGTTGAAGCTGTTCGGGCGGCAACTGCACAGACAAGGATTCAATTAAAGTATGGCGGCTTTGTCCTGTCAGTAAGGCGCGTTCTGCTTTAGGGTCTGGATAACCTAATTCAATGCGCATTAAAAACCGATCTAGCTGTGATTCGGGCAATGGAAACGTGCCGATTTGATGCGATGGGTTTTGAGTGGCAATGACAAAAAATGGTTTAGGTAATGGATAGGTTTTATTTTCAATCGTTACCTGACCTTCTTCCATCGCTTCTAATAACGCGCTTTGTGCTTTAGGCGTGGCGCGGTTAATTTCATCAGCTAACACCATTTGATTAAAGATAGGACCTGGATGAAAAGTAAATTCGTGGCTTTTACCATCAAACACTGACGCACCTAAAATATCAGCGGGAAGTATGTCACTGGTAAACTGAATGCGCTGATAATGTAAGCCCAATAATTTTGCTAAAGTATGCGCTAACGTGGTTTTACCTACTCCAGGAATATCTTCAATCAGTAAATGCCCCCGCGCCAGTAAACAGCAAAATGCCAGCCGAATTTTATGTTCTTTACCCAAAATAATTTGATTAGCTGAATCGAGTAGTTGGTGTGTATATTTTTGCATGAGGTGATGGTAGGATGCTGGATTATGAAGACATCGATGTTGTATGGGCGATAGTATAAAACAAACGCCTTGTTATTAGTAAATATAGGAATAGATGATGAGTAACTTTGAAGAAGTTAAGCTGGTACTGTGTGAAATGCTGGAAGAGCTGGATGATAGGCTAGCAAAAATTACCGACGACGTGAGACACACGGATGAGCCTGCGGAAAAAGATTTTTCTGAACAAGCAACCCAAAATGAAAATAATGAAGTTCAAGATTATTTAGGTAATTCTGCCAGAACGGAAATAGGAATGATAAAACAGGCTCTGTCTCGTATAGAGAGTGGTGAATATGGAGTGTGTCAAGTGTGCGGTGAACCTATCAATATCGAACGTTTGAAGGTTATCCCGTATTCTAATATGTGCGTTAAATGTGCGAGTGTGGCTTCGCACTGAGCATTGGCAACTGGAGTCAAAACGTGTTTTGACTCCAAGCTTGAAGTTGTTTTACGCGCTTTGTCCTGCGGCTAACACCAGCTCTAAGCCCTGTTTATAACATTGACTGGCACTGTCTTTATCGCCTTGTGCAAACATTAAATCCCCTAGTGTATGATAAGCCTCAATGCTAGGCGTGGCGGTGATACTGCGGGTTAAATAGGACTTAGCTTTGTCACTATCGTTGCATTTAACACTTAGCTTGCCCAATATCATCAACAACAGCGCGTTATCAGGATGAAAAGGTAGCCATAATTCTGCCATTTTGAGTTGTTTTTCAACATCGTTGGAAACAATATTGCCGAATAACACCAGCAAGTTTTCATCCCAATTTTGCGATAAGGCTTTTGTTAAAGCCCCTTCGATTTTTGCACCCGCACCCACTTCAATCATCACAGTAAAATAAACCGCTGACACAGTGTGCATGGTTTTTATATAATTGGGCATTTCTGCCCATAACAACTCGATTTTTTCGAGATCGCCTTGACTAGCTGCTTGCTTTAATAATTCACAGAAAGTTTTAGCTTCCAGTAGCTTTACCTCAACTTCCATCAGCACTTTATTTTTATGCAAGGATGGAATGAGTTTTTGTAGGCTTTCCCAGTCACCTAAATGCTGATAGGTTTGATGTAATAATTTTAAAACATTGGCATGAGCGGGATCGATGGAATGCAATTGGGTAAGTGTACCCAGTGCTTGATCAAATTCTTTGCTAGATAAATACAGTTCTGCTTGAGTGAGTCCAATCGTAATACTGGAATCAGGGGCTTGATCGACAGCTTGTTTTAAGTATTGATCTCTTTTATCTAACGCGCCACGCGATTGCGCAGCTCTTGCGGCAGTTAAATAGTGAATTAACGGTGCGCCACTATGAGGAGCGTGTTTAATTAACAACGATTCCGCTCTTTCAAAATTACCTTCCGCACTATCGACTAAGCCTGCAATCAAGGCTTCTGGAGAGCGATTAAATTTGATGTGGATACCACGGCGTTTTAATTGACTGGGGATGCGATACAGCCAGCCTAGCCATCTAAAAACAATATACAGGATAAAAAAAACAATACTCAGACCGACTACAAAATCAACCAGCGTCTTTTCCAAATACCAATGACTCATGCCGATAATGACATAACCAGGATCACCCAAGTTACGCAACCACCAATAAGCCAAAACAGCGATTGCTATTACGCCAACAAAAGGCAGCAAAAAATAAAATAATTTTTTCATTATGTTTTCTTAACTTATTTCTTTTTAATAGCGGGTGCGGGTTGGGTTGATTTTACATCTTCAACAGGCTTTTTAGGTTCAGTTTTTTCGGGTGCTTTCACACTGTCAACAGGTACGCTAAGTTCAGTTTTTTCAGTTGGTTTTGTAACTTCTGTAGGTTTTTGAAGCTCAGTTTTTTCAACGGGTTTTAGCGGCTCAACAGGCTCTTTAGGCGCGGTTTCGTTAGGTTGTTGTGCTGCTTTATCGGCTTCTATACGGCGATTACTAATACCTTTGAGCTTGTTTAAAGACGCGCTAATATCAGGAATCTGGTTTTGAATTTCAACGGCACTAAACTTATTTAACTCTTCAGCAAAGTTATGGCTAGCATCGTTCTTAGCGAAATGCTTTTCTAGCCATGCCTTAGCATCAGTTAACGCGGTTTGATAAAGTTTTTCATTGCGCTGAACCAACGCGATTTTCACCATTTCCAATTTTATTCGCAGTTGCTCATGAATAAACTTGGCTTCTTCTTGCATTAATACGCCCTCAATGGGCTGATCTGATTGCTTAACACCAATAACATCCAACAAACTCTGATTTTTAGTGGTGTCAGTTTGCTCAGTTGTGTTGGCGGGTGTGCTTTTACCTGCCAGCGGCAGTAACAAGGTCAATTCGTCAATGTGGTCTTGTTGTACCTGAATGGCAACGTACTTACCTGACATATCAATTGGGGTAATCGCATTAACTAATCTAATTTCTTCCCTAATTTCTTTGCGTACTTCAACGACACCTGTGTCGCCGCTTTCTATTAAGCGTTGATCTGCGGCCTCTAATGCTTCTAGGGCAGTATTTTTATCACCAGCTAAACTCAGTCGCTCCCCTGCGACACCTAATAGATATTCAGCATCAGCAATTAACCAATCACTGCGGGTTTTGCCCAGTTGTCGTTGCATTTTTTCAATAGACTCGGTCAGTTCTTTGCGAGTGCTAGTTAATTGTTCTTTGTGTAACGCGCTAACATCTTCGAGAGCTTTGTTGAAATGCTCGTCTTTACTGTCTATTTTGTCGGATACTCGGTCAATTTGCGCACGAATCGCAGTAATTTGCGCTTGATTTTCACTGATTTGTTTGGATACTTGATCTTTAACTTCGCCGCCTAAATCTTTTTGTTTATCACGCAAGCTTTGCAAGAAATAAAAACCGACACCTGCCACGCCAATAACAACCAGCAGAATAATAATGCCAAACCAGAATCCACTCCGTGACCTGTGGGATTTTTTGTTATCGCCTTGGTCTTGTGCTTGTTGTTCGTTCAATTCGGCCACGCTATTCCCCTGTTATTCTGGTTTACTGTTTCAAGAATTGCTTCATCTGAAGGGCTGCTCGCCACGGCAATTTGCTTAAATCCCATCTCGACAGCTAATTGTTTAATTCTATCACTAACAACAACTAGCGGTAAGGCAAACAACTGTCGATGATGCTCTACACCCAGTATGATTAATAAATTTTGCAAGATTTCACCACTGGTTGCGGTAATTACATCCAACTTTTTTTGTTCCAACAATGAAATAAGTTCGTCGTTAGTTATGCTGGGTATTGTTCTTTTATAAACATTCAAATAATGCACACTCGCGCCTCTGTGCCGCAAAATATTTGCTAATTCTTCGCGTCCGCCTTCACCACGCACAATTAAAACCCGCTGCCCTTCTATGTCCTGCATATCTGGTAAGGCTAATAAGGCTTCGCTATTATAGGGGTGTTCAGGTAGTAAATCGACTGATAGCCCAGCTACCGCTAAGGCATTTGCCGTTGCTTTGCCGATTGCCCCCAGTCGTAGCTTTTTTGGCTGGGCTATTTTGCCACCATTCGCCTTGAGTGCAAAATTTACTGCATTGCTACTGACAAAAATTAGCCACTGAAATTCATCCAAATTAGCCAATTTTTTTTGTATAGCCAATAAATTATCACATTCAATAATCGCGACTGTTGGTAAGCGAACTGCTATACCACCGTGCTGTTCGATTAACCGACTTAGATTTTCAGCCTGATGCGAGGGTCGTGTGACTAACACCCGCGCTCCTTTTAATTCTATCATTCAGCAAACAATGCTTGCAGAATCTTGTCTGCACCTTGTGCTAATAAATCCTCGGCAATTAATCGCCCTACTTCATCCGCTTGTTCTACTGTGCCTGAGCGTTCACTGCGATATAGCACGCTACCATCGGGATTACCGACCAAACCACGCATAAATAATTGATTAGCTCGCAACTCGGCAAAGCCCGCGATGGGTACTTGGCAACCGCCATTCAAACGTGCATTCATCGCCCGTTCGGCACGGACGCACAATCCCGTTTCATTGTCATGCAACACATTTAGTAATTCATTGGTTTCAATGTCATTTATACGGCATTCAATGCCGATAGCTCCTTGTCCACAGGCGGGTAAACTCACCGATGTAGGCAAACATTGGGTAATACGGTTTGCCATCCCTAATCGCTTCAAACCTGCGGAAGCCAAAATAATGGCATCATAATCACCTGCATCTAGCTTGGCTAAACGAGTATTGACATTACCGCGCAAAGAAATAATTTCTGCATCTGGATAAAGCTCTTTGATTTGGCATTGGCGGCGCAAACTAGAGGTACCGATTCTAGCGTGAGTGGGCAAATCGGCAAATGACGCATAGTGATTAGAAACAAAGGCATCACTGGGGTCTTCACGAGTTAAAATCGCCGCTAAATGCAATCCTTCTGGAAATTCAACAGGCACATCTTTCATGGAATGTACGGCAATATCGGCAATACCTTCCAACATTCCTTGTTCCAGTTCTTTAACGAATAAACCCTTGCCCCCTACTTTAGCCAAGGGTGCGTCAAGAATTTTATCACCCCGCGTGACCATTTTAACCAATTCTGTTTGCACATTAGGAAAATACTTCTCTAAGCGTTCAGCAACGTGTTCTGCTTGCCATAACGCCAAAGGGCTTTGCCGTGTTGCGATACGAATAATTTTTTTAGCCAAAACAAACCCTAATTAACGACAATAAAATTCGCCCATTGTACCCTTAATTTTGTGAACGGTATGTTATTGGAAGTTAAAAATTTGCCGCTGTGTGAAAAATTGCCCTGCTTATCAATGATAACATTGAAAATTTTCTTTGTTTTCACCTTGCTCAACGAATGAGAGCAATGATTTGGAAAGCGCGTTAGAAAATCATACGTCAGTCATTTATTGATTTTCTAACGCGTAATGTCACTCGGTTGGTTTCAGTTTAACGCCCTCAAGATTGCTT
>CAIUVX010000063.1 GCA_903902705.1 uncultured Methylococcales bacterium | reverse complement strand
TCGTAGTACTCGCCAAGCGGGGGTTAATGTTAATCTTACAACTGGTGATGCCGCCACCTTCTACCAAAGTTCAACTGGCTACACTTGGGCTAATCCCGTTGGACATATTACACTCTCTAGCATTGAAAATGTTATCGGTACGGCTCAAAACGACCTAATCGTCGGCGATAGCAATGCCAACATATTAAATGGCGGTGCAGGCAATGATAATATCACTGGTGGCGGTGGTGCAGATACTATCATCGGTGGTCTTGGCTCAGATACTATCGATCTCACCGAAACAACGCCAGCAACTGATACCGTGCGTATTGCCGCAGGGGACAGTTTAGCAACAGTGGGCGGCTATGATCTGGTAACTGGCTTTACATCGTATAATGGCGTTCTTAACCTCACGGGTATTGATCAGCTTAATTTAGCCAGTATAGCTATTGCCACTAATACTACAGGAACAAATGGTACGGATTCAGGTATTATTAAGAGTCATAGTATTACCAGTGGTCTGATTAGCTTTGGAGGCACGGATAGCTATACTGCTCCGCTCACTATCACAGCGGCTAATTTAGCCGACGTATTTGGTTATTTACAAGCCAATATCACAGGAACGGATACCGTTGCTTTTGTTTCGGGTGGCAATACCTTTGTTTTCCAAGATGGAGGTACAGCAGCTGATACCTTAGTAGAATTAGTTGGTGTTGCTGGTACAACAGGTGTTAGCACCACAGAGTTCGTTGCTAACTCAATATGGATTGTGTAAGGCCTCACTGTTTGTAGCATTACTCATTAACAAGCCCCTTTATGGGGCTTGTTTTTTATTGGCAATACCGCAAACGTCTATGGTCGTTTACCAAACAACGCGGTACCAATTCTAACGATAGTTGCACCTTGGGCAATGGCAGCATTTAAATCATCGCTCATACCAAAAGAGAAAGTATCGAGTTCTGGTTTATTAAGGTTTTTAACCGCTTGATAAAGGGTTTTGTAAGGCTGGCATTGTTGTTCAAAACTATCGCTAGGAGCAGGAATCGCCATGACACCGCGTAGTTTTATATTAGGCAGCACCGCCACTTGTTCGCATAATTCGGCTAGATTATCCAAATCAATGCCAGATTTACTAGCTTCATTACTGATATTTACTTGTAAGCATATATTTAATGGAGCTAAGTGTTGTGGGCGTTGTTCACTAAGCCGTCTGGCAATTTTTAGGCTGTCAACGCTGTGTACCCAGTCAAAATGACTGGCAATCGCTTTGGTTTTGTTGGATTGAATAGGGCCTATAAAATGCCACGTTATGTCAAACGCGCCTAAGGCTTGTTGTTTGCTCAGAGCTTCTTGTAGGTAGTTTTCACCAAAATGACGTTGCCCCGCTTGATAGGCGATAGCCAGCATTGAAGCAGGTTTTGTTTTGCTGACAGCCAGTAATAACACCGAATTGGGCGGGCGTTGATAGCTGATTTCAGCTTGCCTAATTTGTCTGTGTAGTTGTTTTAATGAATGAATAAGAGTTGTCATAGTTATCGCTAAAATTTTTGTGCATGGCACATAATATCAGTGCTTCAAAAAAGCCATGAGTTAGGTTATGGTATCAGTTACTTTTTGCGTTTACGTTGTGAGGGATATTATGGATATTACCGAGTTATTAGCCTTTTCTGTTAAAAATAAAGCATCAGATTTACATTTGTCGGCAGGACTGCCCCCGATGATTCGCGTTGATGGTGATATTCGGCGCATTAATATTCCGTCATTAGATCATAAAGGTGTTCATGGGTTAATTTATGACATTATGAATGATAAGCAGCGACGAGATTACGAAGAATTTTTAGAAACTGATTTTTCATTTGAATTACCCAATGTTGCTCGCTTTCGGGTTAACGCCTTTAATCAGGAGCGCGGTGCGGCGGCGGTTTTTAGAACCATTCCTTCGGTAGTTTTAAGTTTGGAGGATTTAAAAGCACCTAAGTTTTTTGAAGAACTGTGTAAAAAACCGCGCGGCATGGTATTAGTGACTGGTCCTACAGGTTCGGGTAAATCCACCACCTTGGCGGCGATGGTTAATCATATTAATTACAATGATTATGCCCATATTCTTACCGTTGAAGACCCTATCGAATTTGTCCATGAAAGCCAAAAATCCTTAATCAATCAGCGCGAAGTTCATCGTGATACCCACGGTTTTAGTGAAGCCTTACGTTCAGCATTGCGGGAAGATCCCGATGTTATTCTGGTGGGCGAAATGCGGGATTTAGAAACCATTCGACTTGCCATGACAGCGGCAGAAACGGGGCATTTGGTGTTTGGTACATTGCACACCACCTCTGCGGCTAAAACCATTGACCGTATTATTGACGTATTTCCAGCAGCAGAAAAAGAAATGATACGCTCGATGTTATCGGAATCATTGCAGGCGGTTATTTCGCAATCACTACTTAAAAAAGTCGGTGGTGGTCGTATTGCGGCACATGAAATCATGGTGGGTACGCCTGCGATTAGAAACTTAATTCGTGAGGCGAAAGTCGCACAAATGTATTCAGCGATTCAAACAGGACGCAAAGATGGTATGCAGACACTGGATCAAAATCTAAAAGAATTAGTTGAAAAAGGCTTGGTCACGCCAGCAATGGCAATGAGCAAAGCGGTCAATAAAGAAATGTTCCGTTAAGGAGACGATGATGGACTTTGAAAAATTATTAGCATTGATGTGCCAAAAAAAAGCGTCTGATTTATTTATCACTGCGGGGCGACCACCTTGTATGAAAATTGATGGAGTGATAACAGATATTTCTAAAACAGAGTTGACCGAAGCACAGTCATTAAAAATCATCCTGAGTATTATGAGTCCAGCTCAACAAATGGAATTTGAAAACACTAAAGAATGTCAGTTTGCGATTACTTATCCAGAGTTGGGACGGTTTCGAGTCAGTGCATTTACCCAGCGTGATGCAGCAGCGATGGTGCTACGCCGCATTGAACATGAGATACCTAATGCTGAAGATTTGAATCTACCCATGATTCTAAAAAATATCATCATGGAAAAACGTGGGCTAGTTATTTTTGTGGGGGCAACAGGCACAGGTAAATCAACAACCTTAGCCGCTTTAATTAAGCATCGTAATCAAAACAGCCGTGGTCATATTATTACCATCGAAGACCCCATCGAGTTCCAGCACCCACATTTAGGCTGTATTATCAGCCAGCGTGAAGTTGGCTTAGATACCGAATCTTATGAAGTGGCGTTAAAAAACACCCTGCGTCAAGCACCCGATGTGATTTTAATTGGGGAAATAAGAACCCGTGAAACCATGCAAAATGCCATTACGTTTGCGGAAACAGGGCATTTATGTTTATCCACACTGCACGCCAACAATGCTAACCAAGCGATAGATCGGATTCTGCATTTTTTTCCTGATGAAATGCACGATCAGGTGTTAATGGACTTGTCACTAAATCTAAAAGGTATCGTGGCGCAACAATTGATTAAACGCTCCGATGGCAAAGGGCGTTATCCTGCGGTGGAAATTTTTCTTAATACACCGCTGGCTAAGGACTATATTCGCAAAGGCGAAGTGCATAAACTTAAAGAATTAATGAAGAATTCTAAAGAAGAAGGTATGCAAACCTTTGATATGGCTCTTTATGATTTATATAAAGCACACAAAATTAGCTATGACGATGCAATTAATTCCGCAGACTCTAAAAATGATCTTCGTTTAGTTATCAAACTAGGCGATGAAAATGCAATTTATGGGGGTGATATTATTCTGACCCCCGATGAAGATGAAAATGATGGTGCTACCTTACAGATACGGCGACCTACCTCATTAAAACTGTAGTCTCATTCTCTTAGCGCAGCTTTGCTTGAAAAAATGTTAAAAACTTTCCTGATTACCAAGATTGTTCAGCTAGCACCGTCATACTGGCATGGATGCCAGTATCCAACCACAGGGAGAACGTAGCAAGGGTTCTGTTCAAGCGTTTGCGGCGAACCCTCGCTACGATCTCCCTGCCGTAATGACGATATTTGGGTTACTGGCTGAAGCATCTTACTAATCAGGAAAATTTTTTGGAAACTATTATCCCTGCTGCTCATCATCATTACTTTCATTTAGCCCAAAGCTTAGGTTTTTTCTTGTTAATACAGTTTCAAGTGCGACTAGCGAAAAAGAAAGTGGGCGATTGTTCATGGTCTTATATAGATACTCCGTTACAAGTCAAACATATCAACAATGCAAAACTGTTGATGCGAATGCGCGTAAGCCTGATGCGCGGTAATTTTTTTCTGCTGTTGTTCATTGTGTCTGGCTGTAGCACTGTACCTAATGTGGAACACAAAGCTAGCTTTGTCGTCCCGCCTGTTTGGCAAGCCGATAAAACCGTTAATCATAAAATCACTGAACAATGGCTAACACAATTTGCTGATAGCCAATTAACTCAGGTGGTCAATGAGGCACTTGCGTGCAATTACGACTTAAAAGCCGCCGCCGTCAGAATCAATGCTGCGCATGAACAAGCGATTATCGAAGGGGCGCAACGCTTACCTCAGTTGAGTGCGTTGCCTAACTATCAAAATCAACGTGACTCACTAAACGGAACAACGAGCGGCTTTGACGCACTGTTTAATTTGAGTTGGGAACTTGATGTGTGGGGACGCATCCGCGACAGCCAGCAGGCGGCGGGACAAGAAGCCAGTGCAGTTGGAGAGGATTATCAAGCCGCCCGATTATCATTAGCCGCCCGCACTGCACAAAGTTATTTTGAATTAATCGAAGCCAATCTACAGGTACAGGTTGCCGAACAATCAATTAAAGACCGCCGCGTGATTGCTGACCTAGTACGCGGACGTTTTGAGCGCGGCTTAACAGGCGGTTTGGATTTACGTTTAGTGCTTACCGATTTAGCCAATGCCGAAGCGTCTGTAGCAAGCTCGCGTAATCAAGTACAAATTATCACCCGCCGTTTAGAAGTGTTTCTGGGGCGTTATCCCAGTGGGCAGTTACAGGAAATCGCCAAGCTACCCACGCCGCCTAACGCACTTGCCGCTGGTTTACCCTCTGAATTATTAACCCGCCGTCCTGATATTATTGCTGCGTTTAATCGCATACTGGCGGCGGATTCACGTTTAAGTTCAGCCCAAAAAGCCTTATTGCCACGACTCGCCTTGACTGCAAGCGGCGGTACAAGTAGCACGGCATTATCAGAATTAATTGACCCCCGCGCAGTCGCTTGGAATGTAGCGATGGGTTTATTACAACCTATTTTTACGGGCGGCAGATTGCAAGCCACTATTCGCCTGAATGAAGCACAAAAGGAAGAAGCAGTTAATCACTATCAAAGCACTGCGTTGAATGCGTTTCGTGAAGTAGAACAAGCCTTAGCCGCTGAACAATGGCTACGCGCACAGGAAAAAGCCTTACAGGAAGCAGTAGAGCAAACCGAGGCCAGTCGTCAACTTGCTGTGTATTCTTATGGTCAGGGTTTAATTCAAATTTTGACTTTATTGGACAGTTACCGCAGTACTTTCACCGCGCAAAGTGAACACTTAGCCGTACATCGACAATTACTCAATAATCGCATCAACCTGTATTTAGCACTAGGCGGTGGCGTGTAAATGCGGCAACTAAAAATTATTTTACCCATTATTTTATTAGCATTGGGCGGTGCAGGAGCTTACGCACTGATTGCCACCAAACCCGTACTAGAACCCGAAAAACCAATTGACACCATTCCCGTGGTCAGTGTCATCACCGTTCAACCTGAAACCATGCAATTAAACATGTCTTCACAGGGCGTGATAAAACCACGTCATGAGATGGAGTTAAGTGCGGAAGTGTCAGGTAAAGTGCTGTATCTGCATCCAAATTTTGTCACGGGTGGGTTTTTTAATCATGATGAAGTCTTAGTGCGCATAGACTCACGCGATTACGATGCCGCGATTGTCCAAGCACAAGCGCAAATAGCCGAAGCGAAACGCCTGTTAGCGACCGAACAAGCACAAGCCGAACAAGCCAAAACCGAATGGCAAGCCTTGGGTAAAGGGCAACCCTCCGCATTAGCCATGCGTGAGCCACAACTTGCCGAAGCACACGCTAAACTCAAAGCCGCTGAAAGTGCGTTAATGCTAGCCAATAATCGCCGTAGCCGTTGCGAAATACACGCGCCGTTTGCAGGACGTTTTGCCAGTAAAGCCGTTTCTTTAGGACAAATTATTCAGACGGGCGAAAAAATCGCACGGATTTATTCCACGAATGAGGCAGAAGTACGATTACCTGTCGCCTTGGAACAACTGGCGTTTCTCGATATAAACCTGAATGAAAAAAGCAAACAAAACCCCGTCAAAGTCACGCTGATCGCACAACTGGCTGGAATCGCCCAAACATGGCAAGCGCGAATTGTGCGTACTGAGGGCATGGTAGATGAAAATACAGGCGTGTTATACCTAATTGCCCAAGCACAGCAAAAAGACCAAGCCCCATTATTAAACGGGCTGTTTGTGCTAGCTACTATTCAAGGCAAAACTTTAAATAATATTTTCACGCTACCTCAGCAAGCGATTAACGCCGCCCACACCGTGTTGATTGTCGATAAGGACCAGCATCTACACAGCCGCCAGCTTGAAGTATTACGCACCGAAGACAATCGCGTATTAATCCAGCAAGGCTTGCAAGCGGGTGAACGCATTATCACGGCAGGTATTGATTTGCCCATCGAAGGCATGATGGTTCAAGTGGAAAATAAAAAGTGACAAACACGGCACAACCGACAGGCTTACTGGCAGGGTTTGCAAGCAATTCCGTTGCTGCCAATTTATTGATGGTGCTGATTTTTATCGGTGGCATCATTGGTTTTAACCTCGTTGATAAAGAAGTTTTTCCGCGTTTTAGTCTTCAAAAAATTACCATCATCGCCGCTTATCCGAACGCCAGTCCAGAAGACATTGAAGCGTCCTTGTGTGCCAAGATAGAAAACGCAATTTATGAACGCGACGGTGTTACACGCTTAAAAACAGAAATTACCGAAGGGCTATGCCTAATCAACGTCTCAATCTTGCCGAGTGCCGATCAAGAACAAATGATTAACGCTTTACGCGCCAGTATTCAAAGTATTCCGCGTTTACCCAAAGGTATCGAAAACATCACCGTACAAGCCGCTATGCGTGATGATGATTCAGGCGTTATCTGGGTTGCCTTGCATGGCGAAACCGATGCACTCGCTTTGCAACGCTACGGTGAACGGGTCAAAGCCGATATTGAACGCATCGATGGGGTCCGTTTGGTACGAAATTACAATGAAATTCCTTATGAAATAGCGATTGAAGTTTCATCGGTAAAATTACGCAAATATCACACGTCGTTGCGTGATGTCACTGAGGCGATTCATCACAGTTCGTTAAATCAATCCCACGGCTTGGTTAAAACCCCAGCGGGGGAATTATCCTTACGCGTACAAGCCAAAGCAGGGGATGTTGCAAGCCTCAATAACATCATATTACGCACCGATAGCAAGGGCGCGACATTACGTTTAAAGCAGGTTGCAACCATTCGGGATAACTTAGAAGAGCGGTTATCCGAATGGCATCACAACGGTGAAACCGCACAAGGCTGGGAAATTCATACCAAACACAGCTCGGTAGATGTGGCACGAAATGTTAAACGCTACGTTGCCGATATGCAGGCAAAACTACCACAGGGACTCACGATGACTACATGGTGGGATACCTCTCAAGCCTACGATGAACGGGTGCAAACGTTAATTGAAGATGGGTTGAGTGGTTTTGTGTTGGTTTGTTTGGTACTCACACTGTTTTTACGCTTGCGGGTTGCGGTGTGGGCAGGTGTGGGAATTTTTACCTCCATATTCGGCGCGTTATGGTTGATGCCCGTGTTTGATGTGTCACTAAATATGTTGTCACTGTTTGGTTTTTTATTGGCAATGGGTATTCTGGTAGATGACGCTATTATCATTGGCGAAAGCGTGTATTCGTTGCAAGAACAAGGCACAGAATCCAATCTAAATGCCGCCATTAAAGGCGTACAGGCGGTGGCATTGCCTGTGGTGTTATCCGTCATGGTTTCACTGGTGGCTTTTTTGCCCAGTCTGTTTTTACCAGGGTGGGCAGGACGCATGATGCAACCGATTTGCTTGGTGATGATTTTAACCTTGGTGTTTTCGTTGGTTGAAGCCTTGTTAATTTTGCCTTCCCATTTAGCTGCTGAGACAGGGAGTCCAAAACAGGTTTTGGGCTTCATCGGTTCTGTGCGCATTTGGCTCAACCAAGGGCTAGACTGCTTTGTTGATAGCTATTACCGTCCGTTTTTACAACTGGCATTACGTTGGCGTTATCTGACTATTGCCTGTTTCATGGTGTTGTTACTACTTTGCACTGCGTGGGTAGAAAGTGGCCGCAGTCGGCTATCGTTACAAGCCGACGTGGTTAAAGATAGTTTTTGGGTATCGCTAAAAACCCCTGAAGAGTTGCCATACAGCGAAACCCGCAAACGTGCCAAGCAAGTTGAACAAGCCTTTTTTGAATTGCGTGATGCACTCAATGCCGCAACGCCAAACAGCCCTAGCGTAGTGGTTGGTTTAGAAACCATGATTTTTGAACACACGGCAGGTTTTTGGACGGAATTTTCTCCCGAAGGACGGGAACGTTTGGTCGTTGAAGATTTCATTAACGACTGGCGTAAACGAGTCGGTGATTTAGGACGCACCAAAATTGATTTTTTGTATAAAGAAGGCGATGTCGATTATGACCTTGAATTTGATTTAGGTGCGACTGATCCTGCCTTATTACCCAAAGCCGCAGAACAATTCAAAGCCATGCTCGCCAGTTACAACGGGGTTTATGATGTCATCGATTCAGCCGAAGCGGGTAAACCCGAAATTCGCCTGAGCTTAAAAGCCAATGCCGAACACTTGGGATTACGGCTGGAACAACTGTCTGAACAAGTCAATCATGCTTACTATGGCGATGAAGTCGAACGTCTGCAACGTGGACATAATGAAGTCAAAATTAGGGTGCGCACTCCGCGTGCAGAGCGGGAATCCTTAGATAATCTACGCGAGTTACCAATACTCTTACCCGATGGACAGCTTGTCCCCTTAGGCACAGTCGCAGAGGTATCGCTGACTAACGGACTGAGTAAAATTATTCGCCAAGATCGCCGTCGTGTCCTTAAAATTCAGGCGCGAGTTGACCGTAAAAAAGTCGATGTCAACGCTTTGTATGACAAGTTAGAAAACAATGAATTGAAAACTCTGCAACAACGCTACGCGGGCTTAAGTATCGACATCGGACAATCGCATCAAGACCAAAAAGCCATGTCCACCGCCCTGCAACAAAACACCCTGATTTCATTATTGGTGATTTATGTGTTGATTGCTGTGCCGTTTCGCTCGTATTTAAAACCGCTGATTTTTCTACTTGCCGCGCCCGTGGCATGGAGTGGCGCGGTGATTGCTCACGCGCTGGTCGGATTGCCGTTATCAATGGAATCTTTAGTCGGCATGGTTGCTGCCAGTGGCGTAGTGGTCAATGACAGCTTGGTATTGTTGGATTATTTACGCGAGCATCAAGACGATAACGCGCCCATTTCTGAGCTAATCTGCGCCGCCTGTACTTCCAGATTTCGGGCGATTTTTCTCGCCTTTCTCACCAACTTTGCTGGCTTTTTACCCACATTATTAGAAACCAGCCCACAAGCTCAATTTTTAATCCCGATGACTTTATCGTTATCAGCGGGATTATTATTAGGCATGACCGCCAGTTTGATTTTAACGCCTGTGTGTTATGCGGTGTTGGGTAAGGCTTAATATTTTCATAGTGATAGATGAGGTAATTAAATAATTTAGTCGTCATTGTTTGGTTGTACAAAAAATCTTAACTTTTATGGAACTATTCAATGAAAAACCCATCCGCTCTCAACGCCCTAACCACGGCGATACTGTTAGTTTTAGCGAGCAATTATGTAAATGCAGCAGACAAAACTGCTATTACTAAGCAGAAAAATCAAACTGATACAACCACGCTACCTCAGATGACGGTGACTGACAAAAGCCTGAGCGAAGTAAATAACCCCGACTACAATCGCACCGATGCGACCACAGCAACTAAAACCGATACCCCGATTATGGAAACACCTTACTCGGTGACTGTTGTGCCGCAACAGGTGTTAAAAGACAAACAGGTGATTCGCGTTGAAGATGCGGTAACTAGCGTTGCTGGGGTACAGTCGAGCTGGACAAATGGCGGAACGAGTGATGTATTTATGATGCGTGGCTTTGCAAATACCAATTTATATAGAGACGGTTTCCTGTTACCTTCAGCACTGGGAGGTGGAACGTCGAAACAACAAGTCGCTAATTTGGATCGCATTGAAGTGCTAAAAGGCGCGGGTTCTATTCTATACGGACGTAGCGAACCAGGTGGCGTTATCAATATGGTGACTAAAAGACCGCAAGCTGAGTCCTATCACTCGATACAACAACAATTTGGCTCTTACGACTTATACAGAACCCTTGTTGATTCAACAGGCAAGATCACTAAAGATAATACCTTACTTTATCGTGTCAATTTGTCGTATGAAAATGCAGGTTCTTACCGTGACTTTGTCAAAACAGACAGTTTTTTCATTGCCCCCAGTTTAACCTGGAATATTTCGGATAAAACCCAAGTAAATGTGGATGCGCAATATGAGCATCTCAATAACAAAGTTGATTCAGGTATTCCACCAATGGGCAATCGTCCTGCGCCTGTGCCTATCAACCGTCAGACTGGTGATCCGTTAAATAACAAAAACGTTGGTGATAGAACCTATATTGGCGCGAATTGGTCACACGCTTTTAATGATAAATGGAAACTATCCCATCGTTTTGGTGCGGAATTTTTACATCTTTATAAATCTGACTTTACCTTTTTCTTCGGGCAACCCGACGCAGATGGTAATCTGGTTAACGTCAATTCTGATTTTTCGGTGGGTAATCGTGGTTTCAACAACGGCATCACGCATCAACAGAATTATTACACCACCCTTAATTTAACAGGTAAGTTTAATACCTCAGTGTTAGAGCATTCTACCTTATGGGGCTTTGACTATTTTGTGATTGATAACCAAACTTCTATCGCCTGTTGTGCAGCGTTTCCTATGGAGGCGAATTTTAATATTTTCAATCCGACTTATCAGACAAACAGAGACCCTGCTGCATCGGCTTTCACGCCCAGCTCTAAATTCAATCAAGAATGGTATGGTCTGTATTTTCAAGACCAAATCAAGTTTCCGTTTAATGTTTATGGTAACGTAGGCATCCGTTACGATAATGCAACCAGCACGCAATATTTGACTGATGGCGATTATGTCAAAACCGTTGATACGCATTTTAGTCCGCGTGGTGGCTTGCTGTGGAAGCCAGTGAATTGGTTGTCGGTGTTCGGTAACTACAGTGCAAACTTTGGGCCTTCCAATAATCAATTTAATTCGCCTAATCAAAAAGTATTACCTCCCACCTTAGCACATCAATGGGAATCGGGGCTTAAAACCGAATTTTTCAATGGGCGTTTAACCAGCAGTTTCGCTTATTTTGATTTAACCAAAACCAATATAGCGGTATCTGATCCAACAGACCCTACTGTGCAAATTTCCTCTGGTAAACAGCAAAGTCGTGGTTATGAATTTGAAGTAGCAGGTGAAATTTTACCTGGCTGGAGAACGGTCGCCGCTTATACCAATCTTACTTATGCCAAGATTAAAGTTGGCTTTAATGGCGGTGTTGATGATGATAGCGGACATCGGCTGTTTAACACACCACGCAATTATGGCAGTTTATGGAATACCTACGAATTCCAAAATTCCACATTACGCGGCTTAAAAGTGGGTGGTGGTGTGATTGCTTCCAGCCAAAGCCAAGGCACAAACGCTAACGACTTCCAATTACCTGGTTATGTGACGATGAATCTGATGAGTAGTTACGGATTAAAAGTTGCGGGGAAAAATATCACGTTTCAACTTAATGCCAACAACCTGCTGGATAAACATTACTACTCAGGCACTAATACAGGCAGCATGATTGGTGTTGCCGCACCCAGAAACTTTATGGGTTCGATAAAACTTGAATTTTAAGTAACCATTGAGCCGCTGGACGAATCACAATTTTGTCCAGCCTCTTTTTTTATCACTTGCTGTTTAATAATGAATTTAAAATCACGCCGCAAACTCTGGCTTAACGTTCATTTATACCTTGGGTTATTTGCTGGCGCGGTGTTTGTCATCATTGGGCTAACAGGTAGCATACTCGCCTTTGAATACCCATTAGATGAAACCTTAAATGCCGACATAATGACGGTATCAGCGGATGGTAATAAAACGATCATGCCACTGAATGAAATTGTCGCCGCTGGTTTACACGCATTACCTGCCGATGGCAAAGCACTCAACATTGATTTTCCACGGCATTCAGGATTGGCTTACGCGTTGTGGTTTGAACAACCTTCAAACAATCCGACTTTCCCAGAACGTCATCAAATTTTTATCAACCCGTACACGGCACAAGTCACAGGACAGCGTTTGCTGATTGATTTTGACCATATCTGGCGTGATCCGTTTAAAGATTTTATTTTGCGCCTGCATTACACAATGTGCTTAGGCGAAAGCGGTATGACTATCGTGGGTTTTATCGGTATAGGCTTATTATTTTCGCTACTGACTGGGCTGATTGTTTGGTATCCCTTGGGTGGGCAATTTAAAAAAGCTCTGAGCATCAAACGTAACGCTAACTTTACCCGATTCAATTTTGATTTACACAAAACCGTGGGTTTTTACGGCGGCTTTGTTCTGCTGTACTTAGTGCTATCTGGCGTATATTTGATTTTTCCTAATTACGGACGAGGCTTAGTGAGTGTGTTTTCGCCTGTTACTCCGTGGACAAATTATCAAAGTGTTAGCCCAACAGCCGATAAAAGCCCCATCAGTATGGCGCAAGTTGTCGCCATTACCGATACCTATTTTCCAGACGGCAGTTATCAATACATCGTGTTTCCTCAAAATGCCCAAGATGTTTATGTCGTTGGCAAGCGGCAAGATAACGAAATTAACCAACATCATCCTTATCGGCAACTGTGGATAGACCAATACAGCGGAAAAATCGTTCATGAACAACACGCCGATACTCGCAGTACAGGTGATATTTTTGATGAATGGTTATATCCATTGCACACAGGCGAAGCCTTTGGTTTTATAGGACAAGTGATTATTTTAATTACAGGATTATTGCCTCTATTACTCTACATTACTGGCGTAATACGCTGGTTACAAAAACGTAAAGCTGCACAGAATAGTAAAAGGGCTGCGTTAAGTAAATCAGGTGTACAAACTTAAGATTGTAATCCGAAAAAACGTTACAAATTTTCGTAGCGATTCATATCAAATAGTCCACCTGTTTCTGGCTGTTGACTTAGGTGTTTTTGATTGAAAAAATCGTAGTATTGCCAGATTTCTGGGTTATTGCGGCGAATACCGTAGTGACTGTAAAAACCGTCTATCTCGGTTTCGGTTTGGCTGTGTTTGAGCTGGTCGATAAAATCAGTGAATTGGGATGCAGAAACCGCCAAGAAAATATTTGGATAACTACCTATAAAATCAGGAATGACAGTTAGGGTATCCTTTTCAGGTTCTCTGCGTAAATCTTCGGCAAAAATAAACGAGACGTTGCGTAAATTTTTATTGCGAATAAGTGTGTACACAGGGTCTTGTTCGGGCTTGGCGGTTTTTACGCGTAAAAAAGACACTTCGGGTAATGCAGTCAGATCTTTGCCTATTAATTTGGTGAGTTGGCGGGCGAACTGGTCAATTTGTTGCTGTTGGCTTGCATTATCGGCAAGCGTACAATTTTGTTGGCAACGATTAATGGTATCCACTTTACCACCTGCCTGCCCTAGTTTTTGTTGCACTTCGGCAAAAAATTCGCTTTTGTAATCAGTGCTTTTATAAATAATAGCGGGATCTTTATCGGTACCGAAGCTAGGCGTTTCAAAATAACCAAACAGCTTAAGGTCAATGCCTTGATACCAGTCGTCGTGTAGCGGTTTTTGTGCTGTTAAGGGAATAAATTTAAGAAATAAGTTTTCTGCTTCCATGCGCAAAAAGTCCATGTACAGGCGAGTAGTGACTTGATGCCCAGCGCTGCCATAAACATTGTAACCCGCTACCAGCAAATAATGAATGCGTTCAAAGATTGGGTAATCGACTACCCACGCGGTTAACGGCGTTTGCCCTAAAAGACCAGTGACTACTGTGGCATTATCATAATGGCGGAATACAGTGAGTAAGGCGTTTTCGTTGTGTCCGTCACCATCCCAGATTAAATCCAGATTAGGGGCTTGCTGTTGCCACAATACTTGGCTAACAAAAGTATCTTTGTTTTGTAAATATTGACGTTGCAGCTCTTGAAATTTTCGCCATTCTTTAAAGCCAATGCCCTCACCTTCGGATGCTGGCAGTCGTAAATATTCACTATTTTCGGCTAAAAATTGGTTGCTTTGCTTATTGTATTGGGTTTGTGGTTTGAGAAAAGCCACCCAGAATTGATCTCGAATGACGTTTAATGCCGCTTGCCCCATGCACACTGGACCTTTGATAAAGCCAGAAAAAAAGAATTGGGAATCATCAAGTAGGAATTGATAGCGCGAAACTTCGGGTAATTCGCCAAAAGTTTTAAATGGATTGGCGGCACTGACTTGGTCATAACTTGGTAACTGGGTGACAGTGTAATCAGGCGTTAAAAACAGGGCGCGTAAGCGTGCCATTTTTTCATTACTAAGCTGATAAACAAAATGGTCTTTATCAACAATAGTTGAAGTAAGCGGGCGTAGTCGATAATAAAACTGGCTAGTTTTTGGATCATCAAACGGTCTAACACTGTTAATTTCTGCGATAGCTTGCCCAGATGGGGTTTTAGAGCGCACCAGTTTGTAAAATTCGTTAGCGGGATGTCCTTTAAAATGCAGATCGCCTAAATACAGATGCTCATAAAAATAGCGGCTACTGAGTTGTTCTTTGAGTGAACTGCCGTTAAAAAACTGTTCCCACAAACTGATTTCAGCAATGGCGGCAGGCGATAATGAAAATCTTTGATCAACCATCGCCCCATCTTGTAGCCAATTTAATAAGGTATTTTCCTGTTGCTCTGTCAGTGGTGACATTCCATAAGGCATACCCCACAGTGGGTGTTTTTGTTGATGCTCGGCAAATTCGTCTAGCGTAGAGCATTGTAATTTACGCTCTAGGGTCAGTTCGATGTCTTTAGGAAGCTTGCCTGTGGTTGGCAACGGATGCTCACGTTTTAAGCGCAACAATTTAGCGATTAAGGATTTATTGAGATTGTCTTGTGGGCTGTTATTGTCTTCATTAATGACGGAAAAAAAGTCCTTTTTTCGCCAGTCTGCGGTGCTGGTTTCATCAATGAACAAACGTGTGGGTTCAACGGCTTCCAGTCGTTCATGATCGTAAACAGTATGTTTAGTCGCGCCTCGCGCTAAGCCTTCAGCAGCAGTGAGTTTTAATTGACATGGGGAGTCGTAACAAGCATGGCAAGCAACACAACGCGCATCCAGTATCGGTTTGACATCCTTGCTGTAAGACACAGGTGCGTGTTGAGTGTTAATTGCTATGGGCTGACTGTCTTTATGTGCGAACGAAAGCACATCGCTATAAACGACAGCAAAACAGCTGAAAATAATGGTAATGATAAAACTGTTAAGTTTTAAAGCCGCATTTTTCATCATAGTTCAAACATTAATTTGCCAAAAAAATTGACCTCACTATAGCGAACGCGCTAAACGGTGCAGTGCTTCGCTACCATGACTAAAGATAGGCCACCCGTCACCCGTCAATACAGCGGTGATGTTTGGTAATTCAGCAAGACGTTTAACTGATTTTACCGCTAAGTGTTTATTTGAAAGCTTAGCATCGGGTAGTAAACATAATTCACCCGCAACATGACAACGAATTAAATCGCCTGTGATAAGGGTGTGATGGTCTAGTAATAATGCCAGTTCGCCTGCTGTTTTTGAGCCGTGCAGTTGATAGGCAATTAGCCCTGCAAACACTTCTTCTTTATCATGAATCCAATGGTCACAAAATATAGGAAAGCGGTCTTCTTCATCGGCAGGGGCATAAACTAACGCGCCAGTGCTACTGACAATTTGTTCAGTGGCACGACAATGATCGCTATTGGTGATGATAATATAATTAACGCCACCTAAACGTTGTAAATGATCGTGATCGTGTTCAGACATGGGCAATGGATCAATCAATACATTGCCTCCATCACGCACCCACAATATGCTGTGAAAATCTAGGTTGCGTTGTTTGTCAAATTCTGACCAGCCAAATAAATCTTTTCGGTGTAATTGTTTCATCGCATATCTCCTGTGCTGAGCATTATAGTCATTATTTTTGCTGATAGCGGTGTTGCCGAGTCTTTGCATTTGCTAGAAAAAGCTGGCGAGTTTGTTCATCAACGTCAATCCAATGGGTAATTTCATCAAGCGTACGAAAACAACCCAAGCAAATGTCATTATCGTCCAGACAGCAATTTCTTACGCAAGGCGAGGATAGTTGATTATTTGGATGCGTTAATTTATCAGTTATCATGTGCTACCACCACCCCGTGTGGACAATTTAATTTTCATAAAAAACCTTAGTTATGATTATATTTGATTTGTTTGCTCGGTAATTTGATAAACAATTTCCAATAAAATACAAAATCTCCTAGTACATCATACTAGGCTTTACGAGTTTCGTTACATGGTGTAACACTAAATTTTTGTGACATTACGATTCAATAATCATGAGTTGTGCGTATTATTGAATAATCATTAAGCAAATTTATATCTAAAACTGTGCTAAGTTTACTTGCTATTTTCATCGGTCTGGGCAGGAGTAGGTTATAATGACAGATTGATGTAGTAGTTTGGATTAGGCGCATTTGTAGCTATTTCTTACCACGCTACTTTTTAATATATTATGTACTCAATCTACTTTTTTAAATTCAATAGGCAAAGACTCCAAGGAAAATAAAGATGAGTGTGCTGGATGAGTTAAGAAAAAAAGCCGATGAAAAAAAATCGGCTGAACAGCAAGAAGCCTTGGCTAATGAGCAGTTGGAGGAGATTTATCAGGCAAAAATTTTGCCCAAAATGCAGTTTATTTTTGATAGTTTTCAAGAAACCATTGAGTATCTCAATTTTCTGAAAGAACCCGTTGAGGTAAGAAACTATTGCTTGAAATATCCGCAATTTGGCAATCTTTTTCAATCAAATTATAGAATTAATACTGATGGACGTATTGGTCTTGCCGATTACAATCGCTTGATGCAAATTAACGTCGGTTTTTTTTGCGAAGCAAAAGGCGAGTTCAGTTATCGGGTAGAATCTGAACCTTTAATTGATAAAGAAATTCAGTTTCTACAAGCTAAAAAACTGTCCTTTGATTGGAAACACCACTCGCCCATTGGTAGCCCAGCTTTCACGATTTTTACAGTTCAAAAAAAAGTTCCTGTTGCTTTTCGCATTGAGGTTGATTATAAGCAATCAATGTTGAAAGTATTTATCAAAAATCATGAAAATCTTCAGTCGTTTAGCAAGAGCTATACACCCGAAGAGCTTGATAATGATTTTTTAGATGCCTTGCTCTGTTATTTTCTGCGTAAAGATAAACGCTTCGTCAAAGTTGATGATGATTTGTCCATTGAACGTAGAAATGCTATTAAGGCAGCAGTACAAAGCAAAGCCGCCAGCTATCAAAAAAAATATGAGCAAGCTCCTCCAGAAAAGCCAGAACCAGAAATCACTAAAAAAAATCCTATCCAATCGCTGTTTTCAAAATTTCAGAGAAAAAGCTAACGCTATTTATTGAGTATCAATCGAATCGTTGCCTTTACTCGATCAGGGCTTAGCGTATCCAAACAGACACTGCGACTACCTTGATGCTTATCGCAGCCTTCCAAATGACAAGGCACACAGGATTTTTCACCTTGAAGCAAATAAATGTTATTGACCGTCTGACTACCTATTTTTGAAAATGGGTTGGTATTTTGCTCAAAGCGGTATGGCCAAGGAGCCCATTTAACAGGATTAGTTGGTCCATACAGAGCAATAACAGGCACATTAGTTGCGGCTGCCAAATGTGTAATACCCGTATCAACGCCTATGTATAATGCAGCGTTAGTCAATAAATGTGTCAATTGCGCTAAAGACACTCGCCCAGCAAGATTAAGTGTATCCTCAGGCAATTGCTTGGCAATATCCGCAACATAATCAATTTCTGCTTGTGCCGCTCCCCCTGTCAGTACCAACTTTAAGCCTAGCTCATGCAAATAAAGCCCTATTTCTGTCCAGCCTGCAATCGTCCATTGTTTATAAGTCCATTGTGGATGGGTGTGTAAAACTGCGTAAACACTATTGCCGACTAATTGATTCAATGCCTGCGTGTCATCAGTTTGTGGTGGAACTAACAAAAAACAAGGCGGCACATTAATTAATGTCAGTATTTTTAAATGCTGTAACACCGTATGGGTATTGTCATCATCAAATTCTAACCAATATTGCAGAAAAAACCGTTTCCACCAACCTGTATGAGGTTTAGGCGGCACTACGCCTATCCGCCGTGAAGCGGCAAACAAACTGTATAAAAAAGGACGATCACCGCATTGCGTAGTAATCGCCAGATCATAGCTTCTGGCAAGTTGTTTAAATAATGTCCAATGATCGGCTAACTTTGCCTTGCTCGGTACGGTAATAAGTTGATTAATGTCAGCATTACCTTCCAACATCACAACCGTATTGGCATAGACCAATATATCTAACTGGGCATCGGGATACGCTTGACGTAGTGAGTGTATTAACGGCGTAGTCAATAGCACATCACCCAAATAACGCAAAGCAATGACTAGGATTTTGCGTGGTTTGCTCATACGATGAAATTAATGATCGTGTTCATGATGATTACTTTCGCTTGCAGGTTGCGGTTGAACAAGTTGAACCGCTGTGCCGTATTTATAAACCATCAAACCGCCCAAATCTGCACCCAGTGCCAGTAGCACACACATTAACCCTGACAGGATAAGAAAAAACGTATTCGCCCCGCCTGTTAGCAACGCACCTTTTTTTAATCGCCACAAAGACAAACTCACCGCCAACGTCAATACCGCTACGCCAAAACTTTCATGCCGTTCCATAATGGCATGAACGACATCATTATGCGGCACCTCATAAGCCGCTGCAAAGCCAGCGATAACGGTAAAAACTGCACCAATCGCGCCAAAATATAATAAATAACTAGCGACTTCACGCCACTGTGGTTTTTTTGCCAAACAAGCCACAACATCGAACAGAAAAAAAACCACTAAAAATGCAATCGGAAAATGCACTAACAATGGATGAATATTATTCATTCCTGCTAGTCCTGGCATCAAGGCATTAAAAAAGCCATCCCCACCCGATGCGGTTAAACCTTCAAAAAAAGCCAGCATCCCTGTCAACATCTCCAGCAAACCGCCACCTTGATCGGCATTGCCATGAACTTGCCACGCTAAAAAATTATTCATATCATCACCCTATTGGTAAAAGAAACTAATCAAACCGCCGCGCATTATCTGGCAATTTATCAAATACGCAATGTTTCGCAAGTCCATAATGTTTGGGGTAATACACTGCACCTAAATACAAACCATCGGGCGGCGCAGTCACTCCACCGAGTTTGCGACTTTTAACATGAAGTAATTCCTCTGTCCATTCGACAGGCTGTTTACCCGCACCTATCGCCATTAATACGCCCGCAATATTGCGTACCATGTGATGTAAAAACGCATTGGCAGATATATCAATAATTACTTTATCGTCATCTCGATAAACATCAATAAAATACATCAACCGACACGGACTTTTAGACTGGCAGCCTTGAGCGCGAAACGAGGAAAAATCATGCTGACCAATCAACACCTGTGCGGCTGAGTGCATTTTTTCTGCATCCAATGGTGCTGCGTGCCACGTTACTTGATTGCGCAATAACGCTGATTTAATCGGACGATTTAAAATAACATAACGATAAAAACGTGCAATCGCACTATAACGAGCATGAAAATCACCAATAGCAGTTTGCACCCAAGTAATACGCACATCATTAGGCAAAAAACTATTACCTCCCATCAACCACTCACGAAGCTCTCGCGTGGTGGTGGTATCAAAATGCACCACTTGTTCCAGCGCGTGTACGCCTGTATCTGTGCGTCCTGCGCATTGCACAGTGACAGGATGATTCGCAATTTTGCTTAACGCCTGCTCTAACACCTGCTGAACATTGCGG
This sequence comes from uncultured Methylococcales bacterium, assembly GCA_903902705.1. Lineage (GTDB taxonomy): Bacteria > Pseudomonadota > Gammaproteobacteria > Methylococcales > Methylomonadaceae > UBA4132. The sequence goes on along the minus strand of CAIUVX010000063.1, from coordinate 58,795 downwards.
TGCTGAACTTGCCATTGCCAGCCACAAAAACCACTGCCATCATATTCCACACCCAACACCATACGGGTTTTACTCATGACTATAAACTCTCATTCCTACGGATACTCGATTAAATAAATCCACCATATCGGTATTATACAAGCGAATACAACCGTGTGACTGAGGTTGACCATTCATTAACTCATCTGGGCAACCGTGTAGATAGATATATCGCCACGTTGTATCGACATTGCCGTAACGATTTTTACGCGCTTCTAAACCGCCTAACCAAAGAATGCGGGTTAAAATCCAATCCCTTTCTGGGTACAGGGCGGCAAGTTCTGGACTATAAATCTCCCCTGTGGCGCGTCTGGCTTTAAACACACTGTACAGCGACAGCCCCGCGCCGATTTTTGCGCGAATGCTGTGCCAACCTCTGGGTGTACAACCACTGCCCATTAGTTCGCCCGCGCCATTTTTAGCTGTGGAAATTGGGTAGGTTTTTAGTGCTTGTCCGTTTTCGATGAGCGAGAGTTGTTGGCTGGTGATGCAAATATCGAGATAGGAATTAGACGACATGGAATTTATTGGGTGGTAAGTTGGATTAGCGATAAGCCAATCCAACAATTTTGGGGGAGTCAATAAACAATCTTCATGATAATAACGATTGTTGGGTTACTAAAAAACGCTTACCTCTATTTACCAATAAACTGCCCAAAGGCTCGACTACCGCGAGCAGTGGTAATTGTTTCTTTGACTTGCAAAGTTTTAGCATCTAACAAAGAGACATTTTTATCAAACCAGTTGGCGACATAAATATGACGATCATCCAAGTGCGTGCCGATACCTTCGGGTTTTTCACCCACTTCAATCAAGCCGATAGTGGTTAAGCTTTCGGTATCAATGACGGAGACTGTACCATCATCCATATTAGTAACGAATAAACGACTGTCATTTAAAGCCAAGGTAGCTGCATAAGGCAACGCGCCCACTTTAATAGTGGCAATAGCTTTCATCTGTGGTGTTTCTAATACGGTGACATTATCGCTTTCGACATTAACCGCATACACTTTTTCGCCGCGTGAATCTATCGCTAGACCAAATGGATGCTGACCGACAGGCGTGGTTTTCTTGACAGTCAGGGTGTGCGTGTCTATCTGTGATACTGAGTTATCGAGGCGATTAGCAACATACAGCCAGTGATTATCAGGACTAACCACTAGCCCTGAGGGTGATTGACCTACCGTGATGGTTTTAATAATTTCTAAGCTATCCGCGTCCAGTACTGACACTGTGTTGATAAACCAATCGGCAACATAAATACGTTTACTATCGGGGGCAACGGTGATTCCTAACGCCCCCTCGCTGGTTTTAACAGTGGTTATTAGTTGCTGTTTTCTGGCATCTATGACTGCAAAACCGTGGGCTTCTGGTGTGCTGATATAGACTTTATCACCATTAGGCGAGACGGCAACGCCTGCGGGTTTGCCACTCACAGCAATGGTATTGACCACTTTATTGTCAGCGAGATCAATAACAGACACGCTGTCTGCCAATTGATTGCTGATATAAGCAAACGGTGCGGCAGCCAGTGGTGTCGATAATAAAGCAGCAATAGCAATTGCTGCCGCACGGGTGTTCAATGCCAACATAGATTTATTGCTCAGCGATTTTTTTCAGATCAATTAAACCAGTCATCACAAATGATTTAACCGCTGCATTAGCAGTGGCTTCGTTCATTTCTTCAGGTGGATTGTTGTTGGTGTAAGCACGGTAATAACCTGCTTTCCATGTCACTTCGCTGTTATCGCCTTTAGGGGCAACAGTGATAGTGGCAGAAAAATTAGCGACAGGAATAGCGGGGACTTTTTCATCTACGCCCGCATAATTGATGGTTTTTACGATACTCATATCGGTAATTTTGTATGAGTAAGACATATTGGCTTCGTCATATTTTTTCAGTTCTTCGTTGACGGTGTTGCCGTCTTTTAAAGTCAATATGCGTTTGCCGCCTTTCAGATTACCGCCTTCGGCGGGTGAAGTAAAAACCTCAGAATGCCATGCGGCAATATCACCAAAATCTTTAATCAGACCCCAGACTTTCTCTGCGGGTGCATTAATGATGATACTTTCATCAGTGTCTTGACGCACGGGACCATGTGCGTTTGCTAAACCAGTGAAGCACAATAACGCAGCGGCTAAAGGTAAAAGTATTTTTTTCATAATGGATGTCTCTTGAATATTGTGGGCTGGGTTAGCGACAGCGTAACCCAGAATTTACGGGCGATGTGTTGGGTTACGAAGTTATTTTTCAGCTAAGGCTTTCAGATTATTCAAACCTGAGGTAAAAATACCTTTAATAGCAGCATTAGCAGCAGCTTCGTTCATTTCATCAGGTGGGTTGTTGTTGGTATAAGCGCGATAATAACCTGCTTTCCAATGTACGTTAGTCGTCGCGCCTTGTGCTTCTACGGTAATAGTTGCCGAGTAGTTATCGACAGGCACAACAGGCACTTTTTCTTCTACGCCTGCATGAGTAATGGTTTTTGCGGTACTCATTTCAGTGATTTTATAAGCATACGACATTTTAGCGTCATCGTATTTTTTCAATTCTTCGGTAATTGTGCCGCCGTCTTGTAGCGTCAATACACGAGTCGCGCCTTTTTCATTGCCGCCTTTAACATCGGTGCTTTTAATGGCAGGCAACCACGACATATCACCGTAATTTTTAATAATGCCCCAGACTTTTTCCGCAGGAGCGTTAATAGTGATGGTTTCATCGGTATCTTGTCGAACTGGACCATGCGCATTAGCCACAGCAGTAAAAAGAAACAATAATGCTGATAGACCAAAATAATTTTTTTTCATATTCATTCCTCAAAGAATGTAAGTAGATAGTTCTAACATTTCGTTGTAGTCCAACAGCTTTAACTAAACAGCTAAAGCGGCTTTACTCCTTAACCGCCAACCTGAGCAATCCAATCTTGCAGGTTGTAATAATTAGTAATACGCGCCACTTTACCGTCACGAATATCAAAAAATGCACCTGCGGGTAGTTTATATTTCTGTCCTTGGGCTTCGGGTAAACCCTCATCAGTTCTTAAGTATTCACCCAATACTACAAATTCAGCTGCAGCACGATTACCATCAGCGGTTGCCATAATCGCCATATCAACCAATTGTTCTTTATAGTTATGGTTCATACACGCCATAAACTGAGTGAAGGCTTCTTTGCCTATTTCGCGTCTACCTTGGTTAATATCATGAATTACATCATCGGTGAGCAAACTTAAAAAAGCATCCATATCGCCGCCGTTGAACGCCGCATAATAGTCTTCTATCAGCTTAATGCTGTCTTGGTTCATAGTGAACTCCTTAAGGTGTTGAGTAAAAAGCGGCTATTTTATAGTTAAATGGTGATTTTTCCTAAAACCCACTAACTAAAATTATTCGGAAACCATCCACGCTCTACGCAATCTCGAAAACACCACGCTGGAGTAGTTTCGGTTTTGTAATTCCAAAAAAACCAGCCCAGATATTTTTCAAAGGTCAAAAGTTGCGCCGACGCGTAACCACGATAAGCAACATTAAGCTGAAAATTATCCATATTCTCCAGCGCGTGATTGAAAGGGCCTTCTGCCCACAGTGAAACAACGCGTAAATCCAACCCTAAACTCCATTCACCACAATAGGTTTGATGTCCTAGTTCATGAATAATGTCATCGGCTTCATTTTTCCAGTCAATGGCAGCGCGTTGGATATGATGATAAATATCCATATCGATTTCTTCGCGAGCAAAACATTGGTAGCGATGAATATCAAATACCACATTACGAAATTCTTCACCTTTCAAAAAACCCAGATATTCACGGTGCGAGCGAAAACCGTCATGAAATACCACTGCAACCTCTTCGGGTTTGCAGTATTTACGAATGCGGTGATAAGCATCAGTATGGTATTTTTTCAGTAAATCGGTATCAACATCCCAGCGCGGTTCATTAAGTGTTTCGATGCCATGTAACGCAGGACGGTTTTGATAGCGTTGCGCTAAGCGTTCCAACACGCTAAGTGAATGCTCAAGGTAGTCAGGGTCAGTATGCCATTCACAAATATCTTTAATGCCGCCATTATCAAAGCCATTTTGACAGCCAGGGGCAGCGTGTAAATCGAGCAGAACGTGTAACCCAAATTCTTCTGCCCAATCAAACACCTTATCCACAATTTCCAAGCCACCGACCACAAATGGATAACGGTTGTCACCATAGCTGTGGTGATAGGGATAATCCTTGCCAAACAACCAATGACCGACAGGCAAGCGCACGGCATTAATGCCCGTTTTGGCAAGCCACGCAAAATCATCGCGGGTGATATAGCTGTTCCAGTGTTGTTTTAGAATAGCATCAGCGCGGTCGCCTAATTCAACGCAGTAGGTGGTTTCATCGGTGGCATCAAGACCCTCAAACACACTGGGCGTTATCCATTTTTCCAATACTAACCAACCACCTAAATTAACGCCGCGTAGTTTTTTGCCAAATTTATTATCAAATGCGTGAGTCATGTTTGATCCTCAAAGGTAGATTAAGCCAAGGGCAGATTATGTGAATGAAAGCGCGATGCAGTCGGCAGATTGGTGACAGTTATCAGAGTAGCATCAGGTAATTCTCGACAAAGTAAGCGCAACATAGCTTCCTCACCTGCACTATCGAGTGAATCAAACGCCTCCTGTAAAAATATCCATTTAGGTTGATACAACAGTACGCGCACTAACCCTAAACGCTGTTGTGTTTCTCGCGACAAGGCTTTATCCCAAGTATCAATGCAATCCAGTTGTGGAATTAATTCGTCTAAGCCTACCAATTTAAGTTTTGACTCCAACAGGTTGTCAGCAAATGCGTCATCAGCGGTAGGATAACAAATAGCTGACCGTAGCGTATCTTTGGGCAAATAAGGGCGCGGCGGCATAAAAAATAACAGCTCGCTATCAGGTAAACCGATACGTCCATAGCCCCAAGGCCACAAACCCGTGATGGCTTTAAATAATTTAGACCCCGTAAAGAAATTGCCCGTAATAAGCACATGTTCTCCCGCTCTGATTTCAGTATTGATACAGGATATTATTTCTTCACCGTTCAGTTTGTTGATACAGAGCTTTTCAAAAGCTAACACCGAACAATCTGTTTTTTCTAAAATAATACGGCGCGGATCAGGGCTGATGATTTCTTCTTCCAAATAATCCAATGATTCTAGCAAACCTAAAATACGCTCTACCGAAGCACGCCATTCAAATACTCTGGTCATATTGTCAACAGGCCACGATAACGCGGAAGCCATTTGTTGAAAAGATTGCGCAGATTGCATCAATCCACCCAGTGAAATACTGCCCCAAATATAACGTGGCGAGGAAATAAGAATAGGAAAAGCCATCGACAATACTGAATAACCCGAAGAAAACATTAAAATATGTTCCCATGCTTTGGTTTGTTGTTGCCATGCGTTATGTATTTCATCAAACAACACACGAAAGCGTTGGCGTTCATTGCCTTCACCATGAATCATCGCAATGGATAAAGAATGCTCTTGCGCTGTCACTAAGGAAAAGCGGAAATTAGCTTCTGCGGTCTGTTTTGCATCGGTTGCGCTGGTCAATGGTCGTCCTATCAACCAACCTAACAAAGAGGCGGCACTGGCATACATCAATGCCAACCAGACTAAATGCCCATAAATAGGCATTTTTATAATCCCCAAATCCAATATCACCACACCCGACAATGACCACAAAATTTGGCTAAAACTAATCAACAACAATAGATTGTAAAATAGGGAATGGCATAACTCGATAGCAGATTCTGTCGCAATACGAATATCCTCTGCAATACGCCCATCTGGATTATCGTGTTCGCCTTTTTCGGTGTGCGTCACCAAATAATGCCGCCCCTTATACATCCAACGACTGAGTAAATGCTCCGTTAACCATTCACGCCAACCTATTTGTAAGTCCCGTTTTATTTTTACATGAGTCGCGTTTAAAATAATATTAGCGGCGAAAATCAAAAAAATAGCCCCGATTTGGGTGACTAATTTAGACATCGACCGCTGCTCCAAGGCATCAAACAAAGCGGCACTCCATTTGTTGATGACAACGGCAATAGCAATTTGCGCCACAGTAAGGATGACCAATATTAAGGTCGATCGGCGTATAGTTGCCTCATCTTCAGAATACCAAAAACCACCCGCTAACCGCACAAATCGGATAAAAAAGTTGTTTTCGTTCATAAGCGTCACTCCTTGCTGAAAATAAAATAAACGGGACAGAAAACCTGCGATTTTATACAGTCTTGAACGATTAGTACAAAGTATTTATTTATCTTAAGAGTAAGCGGGTACACGCATAAAATGTCATAGTAACTTATCGTTATAAAACAGCGTTTCTTTCCAATTGGTGTTGCTGCTCTGGCTAGTCAGGTAGATACTCAGTCCATTTTATTCTGACGTGCGCAGTAAAGACCTGCGAGGTTTTAAAAACCTCGCAGGTCTAGTAACGTTACCCGTCATAACTAAACTGACGATGTACTAGGTTTGTATTCCAATCACTCAATGTTTAGCACTAGCAAAAATTATTTGTAAATCGGCTTAACGAAAAACGCCCCGTGAAGGGGCGTTTTTGTTTTTGGATATTGCATAAGCGGGGCGGGTTATTCAACCCGCCCCACTGTTTGAATTTTATTACGGTGTTCAAGGTCACAGTCAAAACGTTGCGAGAATACCCCGTCGCGCTTCGTTATGCCACGGCGTGGGCAAACGATAGAGCCGTTTGCCCACCCTACTGGGCTAGGCTATTTAATCCCAATCGTTCCAGCAGCAGGAAATCCGCCATTAGTACCATTATTAGACGTTATGCAACGCAATGGACCAGCCGCTGTTGGGATTGGTGCAGTGCCTACAGGGATGATTTGGAACTTACCTGTCACATCAACTGTTGCAGTACCGATGGTAGTGGCTGTGGTTGGTGTCAACTCGCTACCAGTCCAGCAAGTCGCTATCGTAGTAGTCAGGCTTGGTGCAAACCAGGTTGTGGTACCCGTAACAGTCCACACTCCACGATTAACAACGTAATCTGATTTAATAATCGCAACCGCTTCATTGGCATTAAAGTTAGTGACGGTCACTGTTGCAGGTGTAGACGTTTTACCCGCCGCGTTTTTCACGGTGTAAGTAAAGGTGTCTACAATACCCGCTGCCGAGCCAGATGTTGCAGTGTAACTAATTGTACCATTGGCATTGGCAGTTGCATTGCCTTTGGTTGGAGGCGTAACAATTACGACAGTACCTGGGGCGGTTTGATCAAGTGCATTAGTAGACGCTGCTTTGTCATTAGCCAATACATTGAATGAACGCGCAACAGTGGTTCTGCCAGCAAATTGGTCAGCAGCAACATTAGGCGCAGTTGATGTAAAGCCGATTGACAGATTACCCGTAGCAACGTTAGAGACAGGTGCGCTATTCGCCGCTTGAGTTACAAATTTAAACGCATCGGTAATTCCACCTGCTGCAATTCCTGCATTAGCCGTGAAAATCCATTGCCCGTTCAGCAAACTAACGATACCGTTTACTGGTTGTTGGATGATTTGCGCATCCAATGGCAGATTAGGGATTAGATCAGTTGCGCCGCTTGAAGTCACGCTAAAGCCTGGTGCAGGAATATCAGTTGCAACAGGTGGGTTAGCTGCGTTTTCAGGTGTACCAGCAATTTGTAAATACTCATCAGCATGACCACCCGCTTTAGCTGAAACAACGGATACTTTTTCGGGTGCTTCTATTGCTGGTGGCAACGTGTAAGTGAAGCAGACATTCACTGGATTTGCGACGGTAATACCCGCTGCTGTACATTGTGCGGCTGTCAGTACACCTGTAATAGCTGGCGCAACGGTTGCGGCAGTTGGTACACCAGGTACACCTTGTACACTCAATTGAGGATTAGTAATCTCATCATCTGATCTTGCTTCAACAGTAATCTTGCGGGTGTTGGTGTTAAAACTTGCTTGCACAATTTCAACGACATCTTTAACAGGTGCTAAAACGCTGATTACAGGAACACTGGTACTGTCAGTGACAGTAATTTCTGGTGGAACAGGTAACGCCGAAGAATACACCACACGACCATGATATTTACCAGGAATTACGCCATCGGGTTTTAAGGCGATACCTGGTGCGGGTATACCATTACCTGTTGCAACTAAGGTTTGGTTAGCTGATGAGGTTGCCCAGACATCAACAGCGTTACCCACCGCATTTGAACGGGTAAAATACGCTGAATCAACTCTTAACGGTTGCGGAATGGGTTGCGTCCATTTTTGACCCAGAACACTACCCAGATTAACCTGAATAAAGTCGTTCACGCCATCCAGTTTAGAACCGACTGGACCTTGAATTCTCAGGAAGTTAGTATTAAACGGACTGCCTTTGAAGGTATGGAGAACAGTTGGGTCACCCACGAATTGCTCGGTACCCGATATCAGCGGTAATCCAGTATCCCACTGAATAAAAGGACCGATTGGACCCGTCAGTGAGGTGTCAAAATCCATAGGCGTGCCTAATGGAACATCCACAGTGAAGAAGTTAGCCGCTTGCGCACCAATTAAATTGGTTTTAGTGGTCGCTTGTACGTTAGGAAAGGTATGCACACCGAATGGATGCGTGACTACATAAGTCCCGTTTTTGTTGATGTCATTAAAGTTAAAGGTGATACGAATCCGCGCAAATACAGCTTCTGTGCCATGCGTAGGCACTGGACCTGGGATATAGGATGCTTCTAATGCACCCATATAACGGTATTCAAAATCTGTATTTGTCGCAGTCGCTGTACCCGCTGTACCCTTGAACTCAACCATGTTGTAAAATATTTCAGGGCCAACGTTGCCTGGAAAACCAGCGGCATCTGGAACCAGTGGGAAACAGAACGCAGTGGTCGATTGACACAAGCCAATAGCAAGACCATTGGTGTCTCTATACCAGTCTGGATAGGTGACGATTGGATTACTTGGACCATGGTCTAGTAATATCGCAAATGCTGATGCACTGCTTAATACTGAGCCGACCAGTGCCAGTTTAATTAAGTTGCGTAAGTGGCGTTTGCCTGAGTGTGGGGCAGAGCCGTTGTTTACTACATTTGTGCAAGAATCTGTTGTCACAAATAAGCTGTGTTCATTTTTCATTGGGATAACCTCGTTATTTCATTTACCAGTACACCAAAGATAAAAATCGATGGAGTCAAACTGGATTAACTGTTTATTTGCTCTTGATGGCTGGTGTGATACATCACACCAGCCTAGCCTTAGCCTATTGTGCGGTTTTATTAGGTACAGTTGCTGCAGTAGATACCAAGCCAGTTACACTATCGGTTGCGGTAATAGTGAACGAATACACTGGTCGCTTGTTTGCTGCTAAAGTTGCAGCACCACGAGCCAGAGTCGTTATATTCGTTGGCGTTGGCGTACCTGTTGAATTTGCAGGTAGGTTAACTGAACCAGTAGTTCCACCTACAGCTGTGTATGCAACGGTATAACTTGTTTCATTGGTCGCGTTATCTACCCAAGTTAAAACAGCCTGATCATTGTTAGTAACACCAATTCTACTTAGAACCGCCGTAGGAAGCGTTGGTGTTGCTGGTCTGATATACGATAATAGCGCAGATGTCGCTGATGAAGCTGACGTAGCCGCAAATGCCGAGGTTTTGTTAGCAACTACTGAGAAAGTATAAGTATGCCCCAATACTAATGTTAACGTAGTTGTTTTTGCTCCTCCAGTCGCAGCCCCAGTTGTACTAGCTACCGTTGATGGCGTTGTCACCACAGCACCAGTACTCGCATTAGTATCAGTACGCGTTACAGTAAAGCTGTTTTCATTGGTTGAGTTATCTATCCAACGAACAGTAGCTGTCGTTCCAGCAACAGTAAATGTTGGTGTGCTTGGTGCATTAACCACGGGAGCCGCAATTGTGTAAGACACGATATTAGAGTTCGCAGATGAGAACGCCGCTGTGGCTTTGTTAGCAACTACATAGTAACTATAAGTACCACCGACTACTAAACCAGCTGTCGTATCGTTAAATGTGTAAGAAGCACCTGTTGTTGCTGACGTTGTACTCGTTACGGGTGTGCCAACTTGCGCAAATGTTGCACCACCATCGCCTGAACGGAATACAGTAAAGGTGGTTTCGTTAGTCGAAGCATCTGTCCAGCTTACCGCAATACCATTGCCCGCTCCGTTTAGTCCAGCAGTGACAACAGTTGGTGTTGCAGGTGCAGGTGTATTTACCTGAGTATCTGGACCACTGATTACATGCTGTACATGATGACCCAGTTCAGTTGAAACGACCGAGATGCTTTCTGGTTGTTCTATCGCGGCTGGTAATAAAGTTGTGTAGCAAAAATCATTAACAGGGTCAGCGACGGCTGGAGTAACGCCCGCACACGCTGCTGTTGACATTATGCCCGCAGCAACACCTGGTACGCCTTGTACTGTCAGCGCAGGTGGAACGACATGGTCAGTTGAACTCGCTACTACTGTGAGTTGGCGAGAGGTAGTACCGAAAGTTGCACGAGTAATTTGAACATCATCTTCAAGTCCTGCGGATATACTGTTCACAGGGTTACTGGTGAGGTTAGTAATAGTAACTTGTGCTGGAACTGCTTGAGCAGATGGATATTCGATATGACCATGGTATTTGCCTGGCGTTGTGCCATCTGCAATTAATTGCAAACTTGGCATACCTGGTGCAGTCGCAATCACACGTTGGTTAGGTGATGAGGTTGCCCAAATATCTATACCGTTAATACCTGTTGCGCCAGTTGTACGAGTCAACGTCGCTGCATCAATTTTTAAAGGCTCAGCGATGGGTTGCGTCCATTTTTGACCTAACACGTTACCTAAGTCAAAGTGAAGTGTATCGTGAATTGATGCGGCAGCTTTACCAGTTACTGGGTCTACTGGTTCTAATCCATCTAAGTTAGACCCAGGAGGACCTTGAATTGTCAGGAAGTTAGTACCGAATGGACTGCCTGTGAATGTATGGGCAACAGTTGGGTCACCAACGAATTGCTCTCCCGCTGCTGATACCAGTGTAGCTTGATCGGTATCCCATTGAATAAATGGACCAACTGGACCGCCCAGTGCTAAACCAAAGTTTCCAGAAACAGCTAATGGAACATCCACAGTAAAGAAGTTAGCTGCTTGCGCACCAATTAAATTGGTTTTGTCCGTTGCTTGCACATTCGGGAACGTATTAACGCCGAATGGATGGGTGACGACATAATCACCATTTTTGTTGGGATCATTGAAGTTGAATGTAATACGAATACGCGCAAACACGGTTTCTTGACCGCGTGTAGGGTTTGGACCTGGAATGTAAGAGGCTTCTAATGCACCTAGGTAGCGGTATTCAAAATCAGAACCAGTTGCTGTAGGTGTACCGACTGCGCCTTTAAATTCAACAAGGTTGTAAAATATTTCAGGACCTATATTGCCTGCAAAACCAGCAGGTTCTGAAATCAGTGGAAAACAGAAATTGGATGTCGATTGACATTTGCCCAGTGCAAGACCGTTGGTATCGCGATACCACATTGGCCATGTTAATGTTGGATCAGATGGACCATGATCTTGCAGTACCGCTGATGCCATGTTGCTTACCATCACTGAACCAACTAACGCAAGCCGAATAAACTGCCGTAGGCGGTTTTTGTTAGAAAGAGGAAAACTTGCTGTCGCAAGGAATGTATGTTTGGTTTTCATTAGAGTCACCTCATCATTTTTGTCAAAGATTAATAATATCTGACGGTTTATTAGGTTAAAACTTAAGTAATATTAATAATCTCGGCACACAGGTGACGATGAAAAATTATTATTATGTTCGTCGTTGATCCCATCAGTCATCTTATAAAAACTCTCTTGCTGACGGTTGTAATTATGGTTTTGTTTGTATTCAAAGCTCTATCAAAATTGATGGAAGCTATTTAGGTACAGCTTTAACTTATCTGAAATTTAATACACAGCTAAGTTTTAAAATATTCCAACCTTGCTAACTCCCACTTAATTCTTAATGAGAATCAGTCTTGGGATGATTTATAGTTTATCAACATCATCGTATAGCAACAATGGCAAGATCATTCATTTTGGGAGTTTTTTTAAAGCCAGAAAAATTTATAACATATTGAAATATAAGTATAATTAAAATAAATTACTTTAATTAATGGATTTCTATATTTAAATATACAAAATACTGACGTTTTTGAAGGAAGTTTTGTGAGATATTTACTTGCTGAAATATTTTAAATATGGAGGCAGTTGGTCTTTAAGCAGGATTTAAAATGTTGTGTGCGGATTGCGAATAAAGAAGTAGTGCTACTGGAGTGCAGGCTTTGCCTGCAATTGCAAGCAGAGCTTGCACCCCACCTTCATGTCTTTGACTTAATGGCAGTGAAGTGATTATTGCTGCGCCATAAAAAACTGCGCTAATGCTAAATCTTCGGGTCTGGTAATTTTGATATTATCAGGACGACCTTCGACAATTTTCGGTTGTAAGCCTTGCAGTTCTAAGGCACTGGCTTCATCGGTTATGACAGGATTTCCTACCGCGTGTTCTAAAGCGGTTTTTAACGTTCCATAACGAAACATTTGCGGAGTTAATGCCCGCCATATAACACTGCGGTCTACTGTGCCAAGAATGTTTTTGCCTTGAACATTTTTTAAAGTATCGGCACAGGGTAACGCCAAAATACCGCCGACTTCATCATTGATTAAAGACTCAATCAAGTGGTGAATATCAGCATGGGTGATACACGGTCTTGCCGCGTCATGCACTAATACCCAATCATCATCTGTAGCTTGAGTGCGAATAGCGTGTAAACCAGATAACACTGAATCAGCGCGTTCTTTACCCCCAGCGGCGGTGATTATTTTTTCGTGGTTAGCGATGCTAAGTTCTGACCAATACGGGTCTTCTTCAGAAATTGCCACCGCCACCGCCGCGAAAACTTCAGCCTGTAATAACCGAGATAAGGTATGTTCAATAACGGTTTTACCTGCCAACTCTAAATATTGTTTGGGGCGGTCAGCATTCATGCGTTTACCAACGCCTGCCGCTGGTACAACTGCCCAGATTTTTTGAGAAGCTGCCATTATTTTTTATCGTTAAGTTGTTGTTCTAAGCTATCTAGTCGTTGATGTAGTCTGACTAATTCGCTAAGAATTTTACTTTCATTCGCTTCAATATGATTGGTTTCTTGTTCAATCTGGCGCACGTTGTTTTCCCAACTATCCATATTTTTGCCGATTAATGAAGCAGACAGTATGGCAGTACATAAAGAAAATATCGTGAGTCCAAACAGAATAAGGGCGGCTGATAATAAGCGTCCCAATAATGACGTAGGCACAACATCACCAAAACCAACATGAGTCATCGTTACCCAAGCAGACCATATACCATCGGTTATTGAATGAATATTAGGGTCGATAACATAAAGTATGAACCCCGCACCAAAAGATACCGCAAAAGCTAATATCAGTAAGTAAAATAGGCTACGTTTGCCACTTAAATCATTCAGCAGTTTTTGAAACAAACTTAAAGCCGCTGATAATAGTTGGATGATATTCATGAAATTCTCCTAAGAATGATTATTATGGTGGCAATTATACCGAATTAAGCCGAATTTTTGCCGCTAATGGGTAACAAAATCATTTATCCATTGGTTCTTGATAGCTGTATTTTTCTGACAATTGCAATAATACAAATACCGCACCTGTGCCGCCGTCTTTTGGCGATGCAGAACAGAATGCTTGTACGTCTTTGTGCTGTCTTAGCCACAGATTAATATTGTTTTTTAAAATGGGGTGCTGATCGGGTGAACGATGCCCTTTACCATGCACGATATGCACACAACGGCAGCCGTCTTCTACGCAACGGTGTAGAAAATTGAGCAACTGGCGTTTGGCTTCATCACTACTTAAACCATGCAGATCAATGTCAGCATCTAAGCCAAAAAATCCAGTGCGGAGTTTTTTTAATACTTTATGTTGTAAGCCTGTATTTAAAAAACTCAGGCTATCTTCAATGCCTACTTTTTCAATAGGCAACGCAGTCACGCTGTCGATTAAGTGACCATTAACATTGATAACGGCAGGTTTTGGATAGGGTTTGGGTTTGTCAGTAGGCGTGAGCAAAACCTTATCGGTCTTTACGCTATGTACTTTGCCAACTGTTTGGTGAAACAAATCACTATCTTCTGGAGTAAGAATTTTTTTTGCCACGAAAGCTGATTTTGTCGTCTATTGTTGCTAAGATGCTCTATTTTATAGCCTCACGGCGACAGGGCATAATAATCATGCGTATTCTGTTAAGTAATGATGACGGCTACTTGGCTGAAGGGCTGTGTGCATTAGCCAATGCGTTGCGTGATCATGCCGAATTATCGGTAGTTGCACCCGATAGAAACCGTAGTGCAGCAAGTAATTCGTTGACCTTAGAAATGCCGTTACGCGCCCATACTATGGACAACGGTTTTATTAAAGTGGACGGAACACCCACCGATTGTGTGCATTTAGCCATTACAGGTTTGCTCGATCAAGAACCTGATATGGTGATTGCAGGAATCAATCACGGTGCTAATCTGGGTGATGATGTGCTGTATTCTGGCACGGTCGCTGCTGCCACCGAAGGGCGATTTTTAGGATTACCCGCAATGGCTATTTCCTTAGCAGGTAGCAATCCTACCCATTTTGACACCGCAGGGATAGTCGCACTGACGCTATTAAAACAATTAATTAAACAGCCGTTACCACGCGATACTATTCTTAATGTCAACGTCCCCGATTTGCCCTTGTACGCCTTAAGAGGTTATCAGGCGACACGCTTGGGGCAACGCCATAAATCCGAACCTGTTATTAAAAGTATCGATCCGCGTGGTCGCAGCATTTATTGGGTAGGTCCACCAGGTGCAGAACAAGATGCGGGTGAAGGCACAGATTTTTATGCGATTAATGCTGGATTTGTTTCAGTCACTCCTCTACAAATTGATTTAACATGGTATGAACGCATCAATGCGTTAACCGCATGGCTACCTAAGGAGCATGAATAAAATGGTTCAAAGCCTACAAGGCATTGGTATGACTTCGTTACGGACGCGGGAGCGTATGATTAAACGCTTGTCCGAACAAGGAATTAAAAATACAAAAATTCTGGAAACACTGCGTAGCACACCACGGCATATTTTTGTCGATGAAGCTCTAGCTAGTCGCGCTTATGAAGATGTCGCCTTACCCATCGGCTACAACCAAACCATTTCTCAGCCTTATATTGTTGCCAAAATGACTGAGTTGCTGATTAAATCCCCGCAGCATCATTTAAAAAAAGTGTTGGAAATCGGTACGGGTAGTGGTTATCAAACCGCTGTATTGGCACAACTTGTCGATCATGTGTATAGCATTGAACGTATTTTGCCGTTACAGCGTAAAGCAAAAAGCTATTTATGGGATTTGAAACTAAAAAACATCAGCTTTATGTACGGCGATGGTGGTGTAGGTTGGGCAGATTACGCACCATTCGACGGAATTTTAGTGTCTGCCGCGCCTTCACAAATCCCCAATACCCTGTTGCAACAATTGGCAATCGGTGGTGTGTTGGTTATTCCTGTTGGTATGGCAGGCAAACAAGTTTTACAGCGCGTCACGCGTATTAGCGATGATAGTTACGACATCGAACAATTTGATTCCGTGATTTTTGTGCCTTTTTTATCAGGAAAAGAATAGTCACTTTCATGTTAGAACTTACCGATGATGACATTAATCAGATACTGATTTTATTTAGCCAAGGTCACTACTCAGAAACAGAAGCCCGCGCTCGTGAACTCACTGTCCTGTTTCCAGCGCATGGCTTTGGCTGGAAAGTCTTAGGCGTGGTACTCAAGCAACAAGGGCAAATCGCCGACTCATTACAGCCCATGCAAAAAGCCGCCGAATTACTTCCCAATGATGCCGAAGCGCACAGCAATTTAGCCGTTACCCTAATGAATCAAGGATTGTTAGCCGATGCCGTGCTGAGTTATCGTCGTGCGTTGGAACTCTATCCAGACTATATCGATGTTCATCATAATTTGGGTTTAACCTTGATGACGCTAGGGCAAGTAACAGAAGCAGGCGACTGTTTTCAGCGAGTGTTAGCACTCAATCCAGAGCATTTTGATGCACGTTATAATTTAGGGCTTGTTTTTCAACAGCAAGGACAACTAGCCGACGCTGAAAATTGCTATCGCCATGTTTTAGAAACACAGCCTGAATTGAGTGATGCGCATAGCAATTTAGCGTGGATATTGCATAACCAAGGACATTTGAGTGCAGCCGAAGCCAGTTATCGACACGCATTAACTCTCAACCCACAAGATGAAAAAGCTCATAGCCATTTAGGGCTTATGCTGCAAATGCAAGGGCGATTATTAGAAGCTCAGCAATGCTATCAACAAGCACTCATTATTTATCCACAGTTTGCCGAACTGCATAATAATTTAGGCATTGTGTTTCATGAATTGGGTTTTGCACACGAAGCAGAAGCCTGTTATCAACGCGCCTTGGACATCAAGCCAAATTATTCGGAAGCCCATAATAACTTAGGACTAAGTTTGCAAAAACGAGGGCTGTTAGCAGAAGCAGAAACCGCCTATCGCAACGCCTTGACACATAATCCCAATAATCCAGAATCACACAATAACATAGGCATAGTTTTTCAAGCGCGTGGGCAATTTATGGAAGCGGAAGCAAGCTATCAACGCGCACTCGCCATAAAACCCAATGATGCCCAAGTCCATAATAATCTAGGTGAATTCTACAAAGATTTAGGGCAATTTCTGAAAGCAGAAGCCAGCTTTCGCCGCGTGTTAGCCATTAATCCAGATCATATCGAAGCACACAGTAATTTACTGTTTGCCATGAATTACAATCCTGCCCATAGTCCCGCTGACTATTTAGCAGAAGCGCGGTTATACGCATTAAGCGTAAAAAATAACATCAACGCGCCGTTTACAATGTGGCATTGTGAAGAAAAACCTGAACGCTTGCGTGTCGGTATGGTGTTTGCTGATTTATCGAGTTCTGTAATCGGCTTGCTGTCAGAACTTGATAGCAGTTGTATTGAACTGATTGCTTATCCTACTCATACTAAAGCAGATGAATTCAGTGCTTACTTTAGCGCGATCCAGCCATTAAACACTTTAGACGATGAAGCCGCAGCGCGTTTAATACATACTGATGGTATTCATATTTTGCTTAACTTATCTGGTCACGATACCTACAATCGCTTGCCCGTATTCGCGTGGAAACCCGCACCGATACAAGTCAATTGCTTAGGCTTGCTTGCCACCACTGGGCTTAGCGAAATGGATTATATCCTCGGCGATCCTTACGCAACACCCTTAGCCAATAGCGACTATTTTTCAGAAACCATCTGGCAACTGCCCGAATCCTATTGCTGTTTTAGTGTGCCAGAGATTGATTTGGATGTTAATGAATCTCCTGCTTTAAACAACTACGCAGTTACTTTTGGGTGTTTTAATCCGCTTAGCCAAATAACCAATGCAGTGGTAATTTTATGGGCGCGACTTCTCAACGCCGTGCCATACTCACGGTTATTATTAAAAACTGAGCTATTAAACAACGTAGCGGTGCGGCAAACAACCTGCCAACGCTTTGCCGAACAAGGCATTTTACCTGAGCGATTAATATTAGAAGGCGTGTCATCACGCGCTGAATTACTTGCCGCTTATCACCGTGTAGACATTGCCCTAGATACCTTTCCTTACAATGGCACACACACCAGCGCAGACGCTTTATGGATGGCAGTGCCTGTAATTACCCATGCAGGCAGCCGTTGTGGTGAGAGTATTTTATCCAATGCCGAATTAGATGACTGGATTGCGACCGATGATGACGATTATCTGGCAAAAGCCGTTTATTTTTCTTGGGATATTGCCAAGTTAGCAGAATTAAGAACCCAGCTTCGTGAAAAAGTATTAGCGTCGCCATTATTTGATACAGTGAATTTTGCCAGAAATTTTGAAGCCGCACTGTGGAGTATGTACCAACAGTAGCGCAAGGTTTATTGTGATGAATTTAAATTGATCGATTAATGGAATACATTCGCTGTAAGTTATTGCCATTGTTATTCTAGCGCAGGACGGGCGTTTCCGACATCGCATAAGTCTACATGGCTTCGTGGGGCGGGTTATTCAACCCGCCCGCACCTTTAAATATGATGCGCTTCGTTCCTCAACACATCCTATGCTCATCTTATCGAGTTACATATAGTGCCTACCCCCTCGAAATCGGGAAGAGCCAAAATTACTAGCTTGTATGTCTTTTTACACATAATTGTTCTTATGCTATGCTAACCAACACTTAAACAGACTGCAACTATAGGGATATAGCGTGTTGTCAATCAAAATGAAATCGCCATAGTGAGTGAACATGACCGAATCAACGACTACCGAAACCGTACAAAGCATCATCGCTGAACTCAAAGATAAGCCAGGCGCGTTATTACCCATACTACACGGCATACAGGACGCGCTAGGTTATATTCCTGCCGATAGCGTTCCTGCTATTGCAGGGGGATTAAATTTGTCGCGTGCGGAAGTGCATGGCGTGATTAGTTTTTACCATTATTTCCGTGATACGCCAGCGGGCAAACACACGGTACATTTATGCCGCGCTGAATCGTGTCAGTCTATGGGTAGCAACGCGCTAGAAGCCCATGTTAAAAACACGCTAGGCATTGATTATCACGAAACCACGGCTGACGGGCTGTTTTCTTTAGAACCTGTGTATTGTCTGGGCAACTGCGCGTGTTCACCCGCTATGCAAATCGGCGAAGAGATTTATGGTCGAGTATCGGCTGAATCATTTGATGAAATCATTAACGACTTAGGAGTAGAGGCATGAGCATCACGGTTTATATTTCAGGTGACTCTACCGCTATTTCTATCGGTGCAAATCGCACTGCCGCAGCTGTGGTTAAAGAAGCAGCGCAACGGGGTGTAGAGATTAATCTAGTTCGCAATGGTTCACGCGGATTGTATTGGTTAGAGCCGTTGATTGAAGTGGTGGTTAATAATGAGCGGGTGGCTTATGGCGCAGTTAAGCCCAGTGATGTCGCTAGTTTGTTCGATGCTGATTTTTTGAATGGAGGACAACATCCACTTGCCTTGGGTAGCGTAGAAGAAATTCCCTATTTCAAAAAGCAACAACGCCTAACGTTTGCGCGGGTTGGCATTACTGATCCAATCAGTTTGGATGATTATATTGCTCATGACGGTTATCGCGGTTTAAAAAACGCTTTGGCATCCAGCCAAGCCGAGGTGGTTAAACAAGTCACTGATTCAGGTTTAAGAGGACGCGGCGGCGCGGCGTTTCCAACAGGCATTAAATGGAATACGGTGTTAAATACACCCTCCGAACAAAAATACATTATCTGTAATGCTGACGAAGGCGACTCAGGCACATTCTCTGACCGTATGATTATGGAAGGCGATCCGTTTGTACTGATTGAAGGCATGACCATTGCAGGGTTAGCGGTGGGCGCAAATCAAGGTTATATTTATTTGCGTGTTGAATATCCCCATGCCCATAAAGCCCTGAATGCCGCCATTGCTAAAGCCTACGAAGCGGGTTATTTAGGCGACAATATTCAAGGCAGCGGCAAAAAATTTGATTTAGAAGTACGTTTAGGCGCGGGTGCTTATGTCTGCGGCGAAGAAACGTCACTCATGGAAAGCTTGGAAGGTAAACGTGGTTTAGTGCGCTTCAAACCGCCCTTACCTGCTATCAGCGGTTTATTTGGTAAACCTACCGTGGTAAATAACGTCATTTCTTTAGCCTCTGTGCCAATTATTTTGGACAAAGGTGGCGATTATTACCGTGATTTTGGCATGGGACGCTCACGCGGCACATTGCCATTACAATTGGCTGGTAATTTAAAACATACGGGCTTAGTAGAAATCGCTTTCGGTATGACCTTGCGCGAACTGCTGTATGATTTCGGCGGTGGTTCTACAACTGGTAGACCGATTAAAGCGGTGCAAGTCGGCGGTCCTTTAGGTGCATTCGTCCCTGAATCACAATTTGACACGCCACTCGATTATGAAGCCTTTGCCGCAAATTGGACGGTATTGGGTCATGGCGGCGTAGTGGCATTTGATGACACTATGAATATGGCTGAGATGGCGCGTTATGCAATGGAGTTTTGTGCAATTGAATCTTGTGGTAAATGTACTCCTTGCCGTATTGGATCAACACGCGGCATGGAAGTAATGGACGACATCATCAACAATGTTGATCGTGAAAAAAATGTCGTCTTGTTGCGTTCATTGTGTGACACTTTATTGAATGGTTCATTATGTGCTTTAGGTGGAATGACTCCCTATCCTGTGTTAAGTGCGTTAAATCACTTTCCAGAAGATTTTGGCATTGATGGATAATTAGTTTTATTCGGTTACCAACTTGGAGCTGGAATCATGGCGGAAGAAACTACACCAACACATGAAAAAATATCGAAACGGGCGGAAGATATTTCGATGGTAGCGGGTGTGGTATCCGCCGCTGTGACTGTTGGTGCAACAATAGCCGCACCCACTGGCTTATCAGCAATCACTATCGCGCTTGGCATTACCAGCGCACCTTTAATTGTTATGGCAGCACCTATTGTCGGTGCTGCTGCAACGGTGGCAGGTGTTGTTTCAAGTGGTGCATATTTTTATGCTAAATGGAAAAATCGCCAAAATTCTGGAAATCCCTAAAATTCAGAGTGGTGTTCGGTGTGCATATAGCCTAGTAATTAATAGGCTTAGTTTGATTAGCTAGTATCACTAGCTAACCTATTTTGTTGACATATTAACTAAGTATTCTATAATGGGCGAATGTTTCGGCTAGTTCCTTATGTCAAACATAGATGTTTTAATAATTCATATCGTGGTGGGCGTAGCTCAGTTGGTAGAGTCCCGGATTGTGATTCCGGTTGTCGCGGGTTCGAGCCCCGTCGCTCACCCCAAATGAAGTAATTATAATCATCAGCGGCAGCAATCGAAAATCTGATTTGAAATGGTTGCCAGTGCTACATTTTACTTGTGTTTGAGGTGATTTTTCTAAATCGAACACACGTCTAAGTCTATAAACGCAAGTTCTATTCAGAACAAGCGCAATCAATATTAAACTGAAAAAATAATCTCATCTCTTTGTTTTTACTCAAAGCAGCAGCTTAAAAACGTTTTCGTTTTATGCTCAACACAAAAGATTCCTTGATATTTCTAAAAAACTTTCCAGCTCTATTATTACTTGAAGACTGTGATGCGGCAAAAATTCTAGAATTTTGTCGATGTTACGCTGAAATTCCTTGCATCATCTCAGCCTATAAGGGTATTTATGTTTTTAAACTTTTCTAAGCAAACTATCCAACCATGACACAGGCAGAAGTCTCTTAAGTATGGCGAATAAATAAGTGGGAAAGGTAACGTAGTAGCGTATTTTGGGATTTTTAGCTTCTAATGCGTGAATGACTTTTTCGGTGACAGCTTTGGCAGGCAAAGTAAACTGAACCGCTGCCCCTTCCTTTTGTAAACGTTCTTCCATAACCTTATAGGTTTCTTTGTGGACGCTGTGTGCGGCATCAATATTTTTCTGATACAAAGCCAGACTGTTTTGTCTAAAGTTGGTTAAGATTGGACCTGGTTCTATCAGTGAAATATGAATATTCGTACCATGCAGTTCTAAACGTAGGGTGTCGGCTAGCCCTTCTAGGGCAAATTTGCTGGCGTTATACGCGCCACGATAACGCATGGCAACCAAACCCAATACTGAGCTGTTGTAGATAATTCGTCCATGCCCTTGTTGGCGCATGATGGGAATCAGCAGATTAGTTAATTCGTGAGTACCAAATAGATTGGTTTCAAATTGATAGCGCAATACTTCACGGCTTAAATCTTCCACCGCGCCTGGTTGACCAAACGCGCCGTTATTGAATAGAGCATCACAACGTCCGTTGGTTAACGCCAGCATTTGAGTAACAGCTTGTTGAATGCTGAAACTATCAGCTAAATCCAATTGCAGGCTGATAAAACCCTCTTGCTGTAAACGAACAACATCTTTTGTTTGTCTTGCCGTTGCAATGACTTGATGCCCTCTATTTTTTAAGGCAACCGCACTATCGTAGCCAATGCCAGAAGAGCAACCTGTAATTAATATCGTTTTTGCTATTGTCATGAGCGGTACTAATTTTTTAATTCTTTCTCGGTAAGATAAAATGCTTTACCACTACTGCAATTAACCAAGAAACTCAGCAAAATTTTAGTGCTTTTACCATCCAATTCAGAGGCTTCAACTCGCTCACATTCACCAGACGCTAATGCGTTTTCGGCAGCAGCTCGTCTTAAATGTTCAATATCGGCGAGTCTTTCTTGAAAATTTTTGACCAATACAGGTAATTTATTAGGTACATAAGGCGGAATAGCAAACGGTGAATACTTTTTAGGATTAGCTTTGATGAGTGCTTGATTGCTTTCACTCTCAGCAATCGCCAGTTTATCAATAGCCGCTTGATTTTCCATTTGCTGTTGTTTGGTTAATTTTTGTTCGTCAAGCTTGGCTTGTTCTTCCTGTTGCTTTGACTCCTGTTGTTGTTTTTCCTTTTCCAAATCAGTAGCACCACCCGTTTTAATATTCAGCGTGCTATTAGCGATTCCTGCGCCACAAGGACTATATTGATAGTCCTTTTTACCAGACGCATCAACGCATTTATAAATATTATTAGCAAAGACATAGGAAGATATGAAGCAGCCCAAGATAATCAATGTAAATCTCATTTTTCCTCCAAAGCAAGTTAGATCGGCAATAATGTTGATAATAGTAACACTAAGCTAGCGTGTCTAGGCATAAAAAAGCTCATTAGCTATCATTACTAGTGTACGTTAATCACGTTAGTTTACACCATCAGTATAGACTAGCTAAAAATGTAGACTACGATTCAGTGAGCTGATTTTTCAAAAGAGTACTAAAAATAACTGAATCAATGTGTTTTTATTTGAAATAATAACCATCAACGTAGATTGGGGCTGCATAGTTATGATAAACCACCATTTACTCACCAAGCTTGCCATCGCTTTGCTTATAGTAAGCAGCTTATCTGCATTGGCAACTTATGGTTTGCCGATAGTATTGCGGTCAAAAATACTCGCCATCATAGAACAACAAACCAGTAGAAAAGCCTCGCTGGAAAAGGTTCAGTTTGCTCTATTGCCACTGTCTATTGAGCTACAAAATTTTTCTATTCAAGAAGCTGATGGCAAGCCATTCGCTGGCTTTGATAGTTTTTATGTAACGGTGAATGCTTGGCAGTCGGTCAAACAGCGTGTATTTGTTATTGATAAACTGGCGATAGTAAAGCCCATCGTTCGTCTTATTAAAGAAAAAAAGGGTACTTATAATATTAATAGCTTGTTTAAATCTCAAGCAAATAATCAACAGGACACGCCGTTTTTTCCTGTCAATATCGGTTTGTTATCGCTATCGGATGGAAAGTTAGAGTGGGAGGATCAGCCCAGCAAGGAAACTATTCAGCCGATTAACCTCAGTATTGAAAACCTGAGTACGGCGGTTAATAAAAAATGCCAGTTAAGTTTGCAACTTAGTCTAAGCTCAGGCGGACAGTTGAACTGGCAAGGAGAAGCCAGTCTCAATCCGTTGCTATCAAACGGTCATATCGAGCTTAATGCGTTAAAACTGCCCCAGCTATTAGCTGTCAGTTTGCCAAAATCGATAGCGTTTAGTTTAAACGGCGATGCGTTATTTAACACTGATTACCACGTTAGTTATGTCGATCAGCACCTCAACGTTACTGCTGATAAAGCTAAAATGGAGTTACATGATTTTCAGTATGCCGAAAAAGACCAAAATCCTATTCTGATTAAAACCCCTGAGTTTATTCACGAAACCGATCTTAAGATAACTTATGCGGACAATGCCTGGCTATTTACTGCCAATAAATCGAAAGTTAATCTGCGTGATTTTGAATTTTCTCAATTAACGCCAACGGAAACTTTCATCAAAGTTCCTAAGTTTACCCACGAAACCGATTTTAAAATTAGCTATGTACACGATGCTTGGCAATTTTTTGTCAATAACACTAAAGTTGAGCTGCGTGATTCACAACTCGCTTACTCAGACATCACAGTTAAAGTGCCAGAAACCGCATTAGAAACGGCTATCGATATTCGTCTTGTTGATGACAAAGTATTAGTAAATACTAAACAAGGTAAATTTAACAGTCATGGCGTTCAACTATTTGAAAAAAATCAGGACAAGCCACTCATAGACATAGCCAACTTAGCACTGAATGGCGTTGACTTTACCCTAAACGAACAACAGCTTGCGATTGAATCCGTGTTAGCAAAAGATGCTGATTTTCGTACTTGGCTAAACCACAAAGGTATTTGCAATTATCAGACTTTATTCACTCCCGCCAAAACGACACCCGTTATTAGCACTACCAAATCAACATCGACACCACTGGCGATTAAAATTAATACCATCGAGCTTACTAATTTTGGTACGACCTTTGAAGATAAAACCCAAGTCAAGCCAGTCATGGTTACGCTTAAACCCATCGATTTTAAACTCACAGCTTATAGCAATAAAACAGGCGTAAAATTGCCTTTTCAGTTAACGGTTGGGATTAATAAAACGGGTAGTATTCAAGTCAACGGCGACACCGTTTTTGAACCGTTCGCAACAAATTTATCGATTAATGCCAAGGCAATAAACTTAGAACCCTTTCAATCCTACCTAGAAAAAATTGCCCATTTAGATATTATCGATGGGCAGTTGACAACGACGGGCAAACTCGCCGTTACCATGCCAGACAACCAGCCACTAGAACTTAAATTTACAGGTGATTCTAGTATTAGCCAATTAATCACCCGCGATCAAAAATTCCACAAAGATTTCATCACTTGGAAAACATTAACTTTAAAAGCCTTGAGCGTTGATTTACAAAAAGACAGCTATACCGCTGACGCGCTAGTTATTGATAAACCCTACACGCGAGTGACTATTAAGAAAGACAAATCCGTCAATTTTTCAGACATCTTCATTTCTGACCCAGAACCCAGTAAAACGCCCATTAAAGCAAGCGTTCAGCATCCAGCTTATTTTAAATTGGCTAATATTCAAATCATTGATGGCTCTTCTGATTTTGCCGATAACTCGCTGATTTTACCTTTTGCCGCGCAAATTAAAAGTTTAGATGGGGGCGCGAGCGATATTTCCTCTGATAAAAAATCCACCATCAAACTGTCATTAAAAGGCAATGCCTACGATTTGTCACCCGTAGATATTGATGGGCATATCAGCCCTTATTTGGGGAATTACGATTTAAATTTAAACTTTAAAGGAATGCCCATGCCGTTAATTTCACCTTACATGGTACAGTTTGCTGGCTATAAAGTTGAAAAAGGCAAATTAACCCTAGGTCTAAAATATAAAGTCGTCAACGAAGAACTGACAGCGAGTAACAGCATATTGATTGATCAATTTGAACTGGGTGAAAAAGTTGACAACCCCAAAGCTGTTTCCTTACCTTTGGAATTTGCCGTTGCCTTGCTTAAAGATAGCGATGGCAAAATAAAAATTGACGTGCCAATTACAGGTAGTTTAAACAACCCACAATTTGATATGGGCGCGATTATCGCAGATGCGTTGAAAAATACTCTAAGTAAAATAATCTCATCACCTTTTCGCGCCATTGCATCACTCGCTGACAGTGAGGAAGACATGAGTACCATCAGCTTTAAAGCGGGTAATGCAATCTTGGATAAGACCCAACAAGAAAAACTCGCTGTATTAGCCAAAATACTAAAGGAGCGACCCGTATTGATTTTAGACATAAAAGGCACGGCATTCCAAACCCAAGATTGGTCAGCCATGCGAGAAGCCGCTTTGTATGATAAACTCAAAAAAATAAGAGCCGATGAAATTAATAAACAGGCAAACATAAAAACAGTAGCCGAATATGTCAAACTATCGGATAGCGATTACAAACGCCTATTAGCAGAACTATTTATAGAGACATTTCCAAAATTGGCAAAAAAATCACTACTTGGCACACCCGAACTCATTGACAGCAAAGCAGGTGATTTTTATGAAGTAGCTAAACAACAATTGTCCACTGCACTTAAACGTGAACAACCCCGACTTAAAAAACTTGCAGCACAAAGAGCCCAAGCAATCGCCAGTTATCTGGTACAAAAAAGCGGCGTTAATAATGAACAAGTCTTTATTCTTGATCCCTCAGTTGATCCAAAAAGAGATAATAATGAAATTGCTAGTTTATTGTCGTTGAAAGCTAATTAATGGCAAACATTTTATGGCAATAGCTAAGTCTATTAGACTCTTTAAATGCTTTCCTTCAAAAATATCATTAAGTAACAAAGGCTCATTAAAACCAATGAATAGTATTCTCTCAAAATCATTACCCCTATTTTGTTTATTAAGCTTAGTCAGTCAATCTACTGCTGCTGCCTTTGAATGGACTTCTAATGATATTCAACTACTACATGGCAATGATTTTAAATTGGGTGATAAAGAAAGAACTACTATTACAATCGAACATTCCGATGCTTGGAAGTATGGTTCTAATTTCTTTTTTGCTGATATTATTGCCCGCAACGATATTGGTGTCGAAATTTATGCGGAGGTTTATTCTTATCTGAGTTTAAATAAACTATCTGGTCATGATTGGTCGCTAGGAGTCATTAAAGATGTTTCCCTAATGGCTGGATTAAATATCAGCAATAAACCCGAAAATGATAATTTCAAAGCCTACTTGCTGGGGCTTAATTTTGAACTATCTGCGCCATTATTTGATTATTTACAAATCAGTGTATCGGCTTATAAAGATGATAATCTCAGCAACAAATATGGCACGCAAATCACCCCTGTCTGGAGTATTCCATTTGAACTAGCTGAATTAAAATTCAAATTTAGAGGCTTTACTGATTTTAATATCGGCAATACCAATGCTTCGGGTATATTTACCATTCTTTCTCAGCCACAATTATTGTTAGATGTCGGTGATTTGGTTGGTTTGAAGAGTAATAAAGTTTATGTCGGCACAGAATATTCCCATTGGCACAATAAATTTGGTATCAAAGGCGTTGATGAACACGTTGTTCAAGCAATGGTTATTAGTTTTTTCTAGCTTAACTCTTATCAGAGCCGCTAAAAAAGGCGTATGCTAGTATTTTTCCTTAACAAATACCAAAACTGTCATGAAATCTCTTGCAAAAATAACGCATCTTGATCAGCTAACATTTGATAATCGTTTTATTGGAGAATTACCTGCTGATGAAGAGCCGCTTAATACTCGCCGTCAGGTATTTGGTGCGTGCTATTCAAAGGTATTGCCCACACAAGTAGCAAAACCACACTGTGTTGCGTATTCCTACGAAGTTGCTGATTTATTGGATTTAAGTGATGAAGTCTGTGTGTCCAATGATTTTACTCAAGTTTTTGCAGGCAATCGTTTAGCCAATGGCATGGAAAGCTATGCCACTTGTTATGGAGGGCATCAATTTGGCAACTGGGCGGGACAATTAGGTGATGGGCGAGCCATTAATTTAGGCGAAGTGATTAATCAACGTAGTGAACGCTGGACATTACAGCTCAAAGGCGCGGGGGCTACGCCGTATTCACGCAATTCAGACGGTCTAGCAGTATTGCGTTCTTCAGTGCGAGAATTTTTATGCAGCGAAGCCATGTATCATTTAGGCGTGCCGACTACCCGTGCGTTGAGTCTAACGCTAACAGGTGAAACCGTGGTGAGAGATATGTTTTATGACGGCAATCCACGCGCAGAACTGGGTGCAGTGGTGTGTCGTGTCGCCCCCTCATTCACCCGTTTTGGCAGTTTTCAAATTTTAACTGCGCGTAGTGATACTTCTTTATTAAAAACACTCGCCGATTACACCATACGCACCGATTTTCCCGAATTAGGTGAACCATCAACCGCTGTTTATACACAATGGTTTAGCGAAATATGTCGCCGCACCGCCGAAATGATTGTCCATTGGCAACGTGTCGGTTTTGTGCATGGGGTAATGAATACCGACAATATGTCTATTCTAGGCTTAACCATTGATTATGGTCCTTACGGTTGGCTAGAAAATTATGATCCTAATTGGACACCTAATACCACTGATGCCGATATAAAACGCTATCGATTCGGCAGACAGCCTGCTATGGCTTATTGGAACTTAGTTCAATTAGCAAATGCGTTGTATCCACTAATTGAACGTGTAGAACCTTTAAAAGCGGGCTTAGCGGTTTATAACGACACCTTTGAACAAGGCTGGCAAACCATGATAGCCGCTAAGTTAGGCTTAACGGTTTTTGACGAAACATTGTGCAGCGAACTGTTAGCCCTATTGCCGCTGGTTGAAACTGATATGACGATTTTCTTTCGCCAAATTGCCCTAATTGATAGCAATCTTGAATTAGCGCAAAGCGTAGATCATGCCATTGAACAACTTGCCGATGCCTACTATTTACCAGAACAACTTACCGCCGATTATCGAGAACGCTTAAACCACTGGCTTAGTGCTTATATTCAAACGTTAAAACAGCAAGCCGTGCCTAATGAAGTTAGACGTGAGGCTATGAATGCAGTTAATCCCAAATATGTATTACGCAATTATCTAGCCCAACTCGCCATCGATGATGCCGAGCAAGGCAATTTTGCCAAAATTCATGAATTATTAGAATTACTGCGTCACCCATATCACGAACAAACCGACAAACAACAGTTTGCCGCTAAACGCCCAGATTGGGCAAGACAACGAGCAGGGTGTTCGATGTTATCCTGTAGCTCTTAAAGAACAAGCAGGGATATTTTCTAAGATACTTATTTCTAGTGCAGGCGGTAATGTCAAGCTATTGACTACACCGACTTGAATATTACCTAAAAAACTTAATTTCTGCTCAATAGCTAATTGTAAATTAATAGCTAAGGGTTTAAAGTTTTCTGCTTTATTTAATTCAGTGGTGCGTTCTAAAAATAGTAATACTAAAATCGGTAGTTCATGATTAGTAAATAGCGATTGCGCATAAGGTGATAATATTGCTTCTTGTGCGCGATAACTAGCAAACAATCCTAATAAAGTATCTCTGATTTTTTTACTGACCTCATCAACTAAATAAGGACGGGCTGAACTAATATTGACGGTATTTAATTGTTCAGGTCTGAATTGAGATTTTATGGCTTTAATTTTTTCACTATCTGCATCGATAGTAAAACGTAACTTACTATTTTCATCGGATGCCACAACATATTTTATTTCCATTAATAACAATCCTTTATCGGATAATGCTATAAAATCGACAACTTTTAAACTTTGATTTTTAATTTTCTGGTAAAAATACTGTTCATCATATTTACAAACTTGCCATTTATCAGAAAATTCAAATACTAATTTTCCACCTGCTGTTTGTTCGGTGAAAATAGTTGTCATAATTTCTACCATTGGCTATACATTAAAGATTGTTCTTGGTCATATAAAGCCAATTCTTCTTCTAATGCAACAATGGTGGTTAATTGATTTAAGCGTTCGCCTTGCTCTACAGTAACGCCCTGTTCAGTACGCACTAAACTGAAAAAAGCGGCAGGAACTTTGTTATTTGATTGTCCGATAAGATAATCAAAATATTTCATTAAAAATAAATTATGGGTAGCAATAACAATTTGAATGTTATGTTGACTTAGCTCCACCAGAAAAGATACTAATTGCTTGATTAATCTAGGATTTAAATTTGTTTCAGGTTCATCCCAGAATAGAATACTATTTTCTTTTAACGAATCATTAGCAATTAAATAAGACAACATACCCAACTTACGCCAGCCTTCAGCTACCATAAAAATATTCATCTCACCATTTTGTGTTTTTAAATAAAAATTATTACCTCTAAACACAATTTTACCCCCCATAATCTTCTCTAATTTATTAATTAATAATTGATTAGGTTCTTTTAATAATGGGTTGTCAAGAGCTTTACATAAATCGTAATAGGTTTCATCAAATGATAGTTCGTATTTTTCGTATAAACTGATGAAGTTTGGAAAAATAGATAATACTTCTTTAGCAGGAAAAAATAGTGGCTTATTCACCAATGCCGCATGAGGAACACTACCATTAATAGTTATATTATCTGGCTTGTTAAAATCAAAGCTTAATTCCTGACTACCACTTTTATGATTAACAAAAAATTCTAATGTGACATTATATCTTTCTGCTGTGGATCTTGTTGCAGAATTTTTTAAGTCGAGCAATAAATCTATACCAAATACGCCATGCAATTTTTCAACTAATTGTTCACGCCAGCCCGTTTTACCGCATTGCTCCCAAACAGTAGCGACACTATAAGCTAATTTTAATACATGACTTTTACCGCTAGAATTTTCGCCAATAATAATATTAATCCCTTTGGAAAAATTAAATTCTGCGTGTTGAAAGGTGGTGAAATTATCTAAACTTAGTTTTTTTAACATATAAATTTTTATAAAATAGTTAGCGCGTAATTAAATATCAATTAGCTCTTGCTAGACAAAAGCAAGGTACACAATACATACCTCACTATAATCCTATTAAAATGCCAAATCATTAACGCTTAAAATAGCCAATAATATAGAGACGATAATTCCTGCAATCATTAGCCCTAGACTAAGAATTAATGCGGGTTCTAAAACTGCTAACATACGCTGAATAGATACTTTAAGTTGTTTATCGTAAATGGTGGAAACGCGTAGTAACATTTCTTCTAAGCGTCCTGTTTCTTCGCCTGTTTTAATCATTTGCATTGCCATTTTAGGGAATATGTTTTTTTCTAATAAAGCGACTGACATATTCTTACCTTGTTTTACTTGTTCTTGTACATCGGCGATAGCATCAACTAATACTAAGTTACTCACAGTTTCACGCGCAATGGCTAAAGCGGTTAATAAAGAAACGCCATTTGATAATAATGTACCTAAGGTTTGACTAAAACTAGCGGTTTCTTTATTGAGTATAATATTGCCAAGTAAGGGGATATTAAAAAAACGTCTGTCCCATACTTTTTTGGTGATAGGGTAGGCTAATTGAGAGCGCATATAATAGTAAATAAACAATACGGTACTCAGTAATAGCCACCAATAATCTTTTAATAATTGCGCCATGCCTATCACGACCTGTGTGGATACAGGTAACGCCTTGCCTGCACTTTCAAACATTTCAGTGAATTGCGGCACAACAAAAACCAACATGACTAATAAAGATGCGACCGACATGACTAGCAAAATTACTGGGTAAATCAAGGCGGTACTTACCGTACTTTTTAATTCTTGTGAGCTTTCCATATATTGAGACAAGCGCGTTAAAACTTCGCCTAAACTCCCGCTGGCTTCACCTGCTCGAATCATATTCAAGTAAAATTTGCTGATAATTTTGGAGGAGGGTCTATCACCTGATTTTCGTCGCTCCATTGCGTCAGTCAATGAAGAACCACCTTTAACTTTGGCAAGAACACGGGTAATAAAATTAGTCAGTGGTTCATTACCTTCGGTGACACTCATTAATACGGTTAATGAACGATCTAAAGGTAAACCCGACTCTAGCAATACCGCCAATTCACTGGTAAATAACAGAATGTCTTTGCCTGACAACTGATTGCGTCGGCTAAGCATTTTTAAGCCCAAAAACGTGCCTGCATGAGCGGGTTTAATTTGAACAGGAATATAACCTTCTGATTGCAAAGTGACGACTAAACTCTGTTCATCAGCCGCTCCTCTCACACCTTCTTCAGTTATACCGTTATCATTAATTACTTTGTAGGAAAATAAAGGCATCAGGTTTCCGAGGTAACGCGTAAAACTTCTTCTAGGGTGGTGATACCTTGAATCACTTTTACTAAACCATTTTCATAAAGTGTGGACATACCTTCTTCCACTGCCAGATTTTGAATAGCGCCCGCTTCTTCATGCGCCATGACCGCTTGACGAATGCCATTGCTCATCGGTAAAAATTCGATAATCGCTAAGCGTCCACGATAGCCGACTCCGCTACAAGCCGCGCAACCAATGGGTTTGTATAGCATAATATCGCCTTCGGGAGCGTAGCGGCGTAACTTCAAATCGTCAATTAACACAGCGGGAGCGGGAGTCGCCTGCTTACAAGCGGGGCAAAGTTTTCTGACTAAGCGTTGCGCTAATATGCCGTTGACGGTGGAGGTGAGTAAATATTCCTCCAGCCCCATATCTAATAACCGTGTGATACCCCCAGCGGCATTATTGGTATGTAAAGTCGATAACACTAAGTGACCTGTTAACGCCGACTGCACCGCAATACGCGCAGTTTCTAAGTCACGCATTTCGCCAATCATAATAACGTCAGGGTCTTGTCGAACGATAGAACGCAATGCGGTGGCAAAGGTTAAACCGATTTGTGGTTTTGCCTGAATCTGGTTAATACCTTCCATTTGGTATTCTACGGGGTCTTCAACGGTGATGATTTTACGCGCTGAGGTATTTAATTGCTTAAGAGCTGCGTACAGCGTGGTTGATTTACCGCTACCCGTTGGACCTGTAATTAAAATAATGCCATGCGGCAATGCTAAAATATCGGAAAACTGCTTTAAATGTTTACCCGAAAAACCCAGTGCTTCAAAATCTAATACTGTGTTTTCCTTATCCAGCAAACGAATCACCACGCTTTCACCATACATGGTTGGAATGGTTGAAATACGCAAATCCAATTCTTTGCCCAGCATTTGTATTTTGATTCGACCATCTTGCGGCAAACGGCGTTCGGCAATATTCAATTTAGCCATGATTTTAATACGCGAAATCACCGCTGCGGTGGATTTAACGGGCGGCGCGTCAATTTCTTGTAACACCCCATCGACGCGTAATCTCACTTTTAAAGATTGCTCAAACGGTTCAATATGAATATCGGAAGCTTTTAATTCGATAGCTCGCTGCATAATCAAATTAACCATTTTGATAACAGGAGCTTCACTGGCGAGGTCTTTTAAATGCTCAAGGTCTTCTTCACGAATGTCATAATCCCCTGACTCATCCAGTAATTTATCAGTTTTTGAGCGATCGTGACTGTACTGCTCTTCCAATGCTGCATCAATTTCGGATAATAAGCCGACTTTAGCAATGACTTTTTTACCTGTTGCTAAACGTAATGCGTCCAGCACAAATGAATCTTCAGGATCCATGAGAGCGACAGTCGCCGTGTCTTGGGTATCACCCAGCCCTATCACATGATAATTTTTTAAAAACCGTAACGAGATGTTTTCGGGTAGTTGTCTTTCTTGGGGATATTGTTCTGCAACAACTTTTTCAAACTGCCCCGATTCAACAAAAGCGTTGGCGACATCTTGTTCGGAACACAAGCCAAGTTTAACCAATAATTGTGGCAAACTTTCTGCCACAGCAGTTTTTTGTACGCGCTCTACTTTTTTTAACTCGATAGCAGACAAGCTACCTTTGTCCTGTAGCGTTTTAAGTAAGGCTTGATAGGGTATTTTTTGCTCGATCATAAGTCGTAGTCTTAAATTACAGTAAGTGGAAAATGATACGCTATTTGTGCCTAAGCAGGTAATACCCAATGTTAATTACTATCGTAAAATCTATATTAGCCCCTGCATTCCGCAAGCTTCATGCTGACTACTTACTAATAGCAGTAGTAGGCTGAGGGTCAGTCGAATTCCAGCATTTTTTCGATGTTATGTTGGGATTCCTTACGTTATCCCAGTCAGTTAGGGTTGGCAAACGGCTTTATCGTTTACCCACGCGGAATCAGCATAATCGGTGGGCAAGCAAAAAGATGCTTGCCCACCCTACAAATTAATCCGTAAGGCGGAATAGCAAGTAACCCGCATGGAGCTTGCGGAATGCGGGGGCTTTTCGTGATGATGCTATTGTTCCCCGTGTTCCGCTATGCTCCACACGGGCTACGCAACCCGTAATAGCGACCGCGTATTCTGCCCTATGTTAATAAACAGCGAGTTTGAGTGAATAACAATCTAGCAAATTTTATTTTGCGCAATACTCATGGGTGGTTAGCACTTGTTTGATTTGATAAGGTGCGTTAGGCATTAAAATAAATTCACTCGCACCGATGTCGCTGTCATCATTGCCCCAATCGTAGGTATAACCTAAACCCGTCCACGGTACGCCTGCCGATTCTCTGAAACTTTTAAAATACAGATTTTTGTAAAACAAACCGTAGTCAGGAATATTGGCTACCGCAGGAAATTTTGCAGGTACTTTGGTTTCACATTGGGTATCGTTAATTTCTGGGTCAACACAAGGACGGAATAAGTGTTCTGGGCTAACCCACATTTCCACAAAAACATCGTATTGCCATTCGGGAGCTAAACCCAGATATTGCTTCAAGCGTAAATTCAATTCATCGTCGGTGTCACGCTCGTAAGCTTGACAGAATGCCTTAACTTGCGGAGCAGCACTCACCCACAGTGCATAGTTTGGATTGCTAGGGGCTTGGGTGTTATTTTTGACAAATTTTTCGTAAGCATCACGACTTTTCCACGTCACTACCAGTAGTTTAGTTTTATCGGCATTCCATACCAATTTAGGATTATTAGGGGTAATTGCCAGTAATGTGTTGGTTTTTTCTTTGGCTTTGACAATAGCGGCATCTTTGACTGCCTTATTATATTGTTGTTTTAATGGTAGCGCGGTGCAAGCTGTGATTATTAGTGCAGTAGTACACAGTAATATTGGCGTTATTTTCATCAGAAAAACCTCGTTAATGTTGGAGTCGTAATAATAGATTAGTCGGAGTACAAACCTAAATTTGTACTCCGACGATTGCACTTTAACCCTTAATGCACAATACCTGTTTCAGTGTATGCACCACTTCCACTAAATCGCTTTGGTGTTCCATCACTTTATCGATGTCTTTATAAGCCGCTGGAATTTCATCAATCACCCCGCTATCTTTACGACATTCTACACCCAGAGTTTGCGCATGAACATCATCTGCTGTTTTGCCGCACTACGGCTATCAGTAATCGTGCTACGCTGAAACTTCAAGTGACTGGCAAGCTGGCGACACACCCATCAAAGTCAGGTAGCGTGGGCAAACTGCTCTATCGCTTGCCCACCCTACAATTAATCCGTAAGGCGGAATAGCAAGTAACCCGCATGGAGCTTGGAGAATGCGGGGGCTTTCCGAAGCGCGACGGGGTATTCACCCCCGTCGTAACGTTTTGGATATGTCACGAATCACATTTTAATTTAAACGTGCGGGTGAGTTGAATAACCCACCCCGCGAAGGAAAAAGGGAGCTTTTTTGCGAAAGCTCCCTTTTTTGCCTTTAAAACTTACAAAAACCCACTTCTACGCCTTGCTATTTTGATTAGCATCCTCATAATGGTTACATCGTAAATTTGACACAGGAATTCATTGTGGAAACGCACCAATCAACCGATGTATTAATCCCCGTCTTGCCGCTAAGAGATGTTGTGGTTTACCCGCACATGGTGATCCCGTTATTTGTCGGCAGGGAAAAATCGATAGATGCTTTAGAAGCTGCCATGAAAGATGACAAACAAGTGTTGTTGGTGGCGCAAAAAGAAGCGGAAATTGATGATCCTGAGGTTACAGATCTTTATCGAATCGGTACACTAGCCAACATTCTGCAATTGTTAAAACTCCCTGATGGTACAGTCAAAGTCTTAGTTGAAGGTGATCAACGCTGTGAAGTGCTGCGCTATGATGAGACAGCGCATTTTTTTACTGCACTGATTGCCCCACTTGACGATGTTTCAAGCTTATCTGATCAAGGTCAAGATGTATTGCAACGCACTGCCATCAGTTCATTTGAACAATACGTTAAGCTGAATAACAAAATTCCGCCTGAAGTATTGATTTCATTAACAGGCATTGATGATCCTAGTCGGCTTGCGGATACCATTGCCGCGCACATGAGTTTAAAAGTGCATGACAAGCAGATTATTCTTGAAACGGTAGACATTGAAAAACGTCTGGAACATTTAATGACGCTGATGGAAGGCGAAGTGGATATTCTGGAAATGGAAAAGAAAATTCGCGGGCGCGTTAAACAACAGATGGAGAAAAATCAGCGCGAATATTACCTAAACGAACAAATGAAGGCGATTCAAAAAGAATTAGGTGAAATGGAAGATGTGCCTAATGAAATTGAAGAATTAGCCAAAAAAATTGCCGACGCAGGTATGTCCAAGGAAGCGAAAACCAAGGCAGACGCTGAGTTGAACAAACTTAAAATGATGTCGCCGATGTCAGCAGAAGCAACCGTGGTACGCAATTACATTGACTGGATGATTAACGTACCGTGGAAGAAAAAAACCAAAGTCCGCCATGATTTAAAAATTGCTGAACAAGTGCTGGAAACTGAGCATTACGGTTTAGAAAAAGTCAAAGAACGGATTTTGGAATACCTCGCTGTACATCAACGGGTAAAACAACTGAAAGGTCCAATTCTGTGTTTAGTTGGACCTCCAGGTGTAGGCAAAACTTCTTTAGGTGAATCGATTGCTAGAGCCACTAATCGTAGCTATGTGCGCATGGCATTAGGTGGTGTGCGTGATGAAGCGGAAATTCGCGGGCATAGACGCACCTATATTGGTTCGATGCCTGGGAAAATTTTACAAAATTTAGCCAAAATAAAAACCCGCAATCCGATGTTTTTGTTGGATGAAATCGATAAAATGGCGGCGGATTTTCGTGGCGATCCTGCATCAGCATTATTAGAAGTATTAGACCCTGAGCAAAATCACACGTTTTCCGATCACTATTTAGAAGTCGATTTTGATTTATCCGATGTCATGTTTGTAGCGACCGCTAACACTATGAATATCCCCCCTGCCCTATTGGACAGAATGGAAGTCATACGTTTAGCAGGTTACACCGAAGATGAAAAAATCAATATAGCCTTGCGTTATTTAATCCCCAAGCAAATTACTAATAACGGTCTTAAAGAACACGAGATTGAGATTCCCGAAGCGGTGGTTAGAGACATGATTCGTTACTACTCGCGTGAAGCGGGGGTGCGTAATCTGGAACGAGATATTTCTAAAATTTGTCGTAAAGTGGTCAAAGCCTTATTATTAAGTGCTAAAAAAGAAAAAGTGTTTATTACCCCTGAAAACCTGCAAGATTATTTAGGGGTTAGACGCTTTAGTTATGGCTTAGCAGAAGAGCAAGACCAAGTTGGACAAGTGACTGGCTTGGCTTGGACAGAAGTGGGCGGCGAATTACTCACTATTGAAACCGCCGTTATTGCGGGTAAAGGCAAGCATTCGGCAACAGGAAAACTGGGCGATGTAATGAAAGAATCCATTGAAGCCGCCATGACCGTCGTCAGAAGTCGTGCAGATATTTTAGGGCTTGATAATAGCGTATTTCAGAACAATGACATTCATGTCCATGTACCCGAAGGCGCGACCCCTAAAGATGGACCTAGCGCGGGCATAGGTATGTGTACCGCTATTATTTCCGCCTTAACCAAAATACCTGTGCGGGCAAATGTTGCTATGACAGGCGAAATCACTCTGCGTGGCGAAGTATTACCTATCGGCGGCTTAAAAGAAAAACTGTTGGCAGCGCATCGTGGCGGTATTACTACGGTATTGATTCCAGCAGACAATGCCAAAGACCTCGTGGAAATTCCAGACAACATTAAACAAAATTTAGACATAAGACCCGTGCATTGGATAGACGAAGTCTTGGAAGTTGCGTTGCAATATATGCCTGTACCCATCACTCAAAAAAGCCTAGAAGAGCAAAGTAAAGCAGAGGCTGATCGTGTCACGATAAAAAATCAGACGTTGACCGCGCATTAAATATATACCTATCAAGGTTACGCGGTCGGTGATCTATGAGCAAAAAAAGCGGCAGCTATAATATTAAGGTCAACCATCGTCATTCCAGCATGAATGCTGGAATTCAGTGCCAAGGATGGCATTATTGAAACTGGATATGATATGTGCCTGACAATGGCAATTTACAACAACTTGCGTTAATTGAACTCAGTAGTTTTCTGAGCAACAAATTAGCTTAACAACACACTCCACTTTAACTTTGAGGAATCACCATGAGTATATTTAGTAGTATCGCTAGCAAACTGGGTTTTGGCAGTGACGAAGCGGCTGAAGCACCCGAATCCGCGCCAGATAATGTTGTCGCTGAGGAAAGTGAAAATATCGAACAATCTGCCGTACCTTCTCCAGTTGCTACAATCGCTGTGGTTGATGTCGCTGCCAAACTGGAAGCATTAGCGGCATCTCATGCCGAAAAACTGAACTGGAAAGTTTCGATAGTCGATTTGTTAAAGTTACTGGAACTGGACAGTAGTTTGCATTCGCGTAAAGAATTGGCAGCAGAATTAGGTTGTCCCGATGAAAAAATGGGCGATTCTGCTCGTATGAATATGTGGCTACACAAAACTGTCTTGCAAAAACTCGCAGCAAATGGCGGCAATATTCCGCAAGATTTATTGGACTAACTAGTTAAAAACCTTCGGGGTTTTAAAAACCTCGAAGGTTTGTGTTCTGCCGTTTTCCCCATTTATTTTTTGTTACTCAGAAAAACGTTCCCATGCTAGGTGTGTTAAGCCATACATCTATGTCAATTTTAGGGCAACCCACTGGTCAAAACTGTCGGACAGATGGATGGTGGTGACAGCCCTTTTGATCTCAGTCAAATTTTCACAAACAAAGCCGTTTAACTTTTTGATAACTATGGGCAGGTTAAGCTGTGTTTGATAGTGCATCATTTTTAAAAAATCTAACCACACAGGCTGGTATTTATAAAATGCTGAATGCCGAGGGCGAGATTATTTATATCGGTAAGGCGAAAAATCTTAAAAACCGCGTTTCCAGTTATTTTAAAAACTCATCGGCGACCACTAAGCAACAGGTGATGGTGGCTAAGATTGCCGCTATTGAGGTGACAATAACGCGTACCGAAAACGAGGCTTTAATACTGGAAAGCCAGCAAATTAAACGCCATAAGCCACGTTATAATATTTGTTTGCGCGATGATAAATCCTATCCTTATATTTTTTTATCTAATCACAAGTTTCCGCAAATTTCTATTCACCGTGGTGCGAAACGCAAGCTAGGGCGTTATTTTGGCCCTTATCCTAGTTCAGGTGCAGCATCGGAAAGTTTGAAATTATTGCAACGCTTGTTTCCTGTGCGTCAATGTGAGGACACGGTGTATAACAACCGTACTCGCCCTTGTTTGCAACATCAAATAGGACGCTGTACCGCGCCGTGTGTGGGTTTGATTGATAAAACCGATTACACATTGGATGTGGATAATACCGTATTGTTTTTGGAGGGAAAAAGTGGGTTATTAATCGATAATTTGATTGTTAAAATGGAAACAGCAGCGGCGGCATTAGCGTTTGAGCAGGCGGCAAGTGTACGCGATCAAATTGTGCGTTTGCGTTCGGTATTGGAAAAACAGTTTATTGATGGTGAAGGTGGTGATATGGATATTATTGCTTGTGCAACTGAGGGTAATGTCGCCTGTGTGCAGGTGTTTTTTATTCGCGGCGGCCAGCATTTAGGCAATAAAGCATTTTTTCCTAAAATGACCGATGCGTACCAACCTGCCGCTGTGTTGCAGGCGTTTATTCCACAGTATTATTTGGATAAACCTGTGCCGTATGAGTTAATCATCAGTCACGCGCTAGAAGAAGTGAATTTAGTGCGTGAGGTGTTGGCAACGCAAGCGAAACACGCGCTGAGCATTGTCACTAAGGTGAAAGGCGAGCGGCTGAAATGGTTGCAAATGGCGGCTAGCAATGTTGAAAACGCTCTGGCAACACAGTTAGCATCCAAGCAAAATATGCTGGCGCGGTTTGTCAGTTTGCAGCAGTTACTGGGTTGTGAAACTGTGCCTAAGCGTTTGGAATGTTTCGATATTAGTCATACTCAAGGTGAACAAACGGTTGCCTCGTGTGTGGTATTTGACAGAGAAGGCGCGGTTAAATCCGCTTATCGACGATTTAATATTACGGGTATTACGGGCGGTGATGATTGTGCGGCGATTTATCAAGCGGTTTTTCGACGCTTTAAACGCTTGCAACAAGGTCAACATGAGACTCCCGATATAGCATTTATCGACGGTGGCAAACCTCAAGTTCATGAAGCGCAAAAGGCATTAGCAGAATTAGCCATAAACAATGTTATGATAGTCGGTGTTGCAAAAGGAGAAAATCGAAAATCTGGCAGGGAAAAGCTAATTGTCTTGACTCAAGAACAACCTATTCCTATCACAGTGGAAGCGGGTGGGTTGTTGATTCAACAAATTCGTGATGAAGCACATCGATTTGCACTAACAGGACATCGGCAACGTCGAGCTAAAGCAAGTAAGCAATCGGTTTTAGAATCACTTTCAGGACTGGGAACGAAGCGGCGGCAGACATTATTAAAACAATTTGGGGGGTTGCAAGGGGTAGCACGCGCAAGTGTGGACGCACTTTGTAGCATAGACGGCATTAGCCGAGTATTGGCACAACGAATTTACGATACTTTTCATCAGTCAGATGACCATTCAATTTAACTTACCGACTAATCTCACCCTACTACGGATTGCCTTAATTCCGTTGTTAGCCGTGATTTTTTATCTGCCTTGGCAGTATTCCAATGTGGCGTGTATGCTGATTTTTCTAGCGGCAGGTATTACCGATTGGTTAGATGGTTATCTTGCGCGAAAAATGCAATTGGAAACGCCTTTTGGCGCGTTTTTAGACCCTGTTGCGGATAAATTAATGGTGGCGATTGTGTTGGTATTGCTAGTTGAGCAACAACACACTGCGTATTTAGCCATTCCAGCCGCAATTATTGTTGGCAGGGAAATTACCATCGCTTCGTTGCGAGAATGGATGGCAGAAATTGGTCAACGCGCAACCGTTAAAGTGTCTGACATCGGCAAATGGAAAACCACTGCACAAATGCTGTCCATTGGATTTTTATTGTATCGTGAAGATTTACTAGGGCTACCAATTAATTTAATCGGCTATGGACTTTTATATATTGCCGCCGCATTAACATTATGGTCTATGGTTAGCTACCTACGCGCTGCCTTAATAGCTATCGCGGAAAAATAAAAACACACGTCTCAAGGTTTTCATTAAACCTTCTGTATTTTACTAACATCAAAGAGATACAGCATATTGAATCAGCTGTGAAATAAGAACATGGATCAAGAAAAAGATACTCACACAAAAACAGAAACTCAAGATGAAATCTTGTTAGCTGCCCTAAAGTTATTTGCTGAAAAAGGCTATTTCAATACCTCATTAAGCGATATTGCCGAAGCGTCAGGTATTAAAACAGCCAGTGCTATTTATCACCATTTTAAGCACAAACAAATGATTGCCACGGCTTTATATGCAAACATCCTAGATAGTTTAAATATATCCATTGATGAGATACGCCGCAAAAATCAAAAACCCTCAGAGCAATTACACGCTGTCGTCGATTTATTTTTTAAACTGACTGACGAAGCACCTGAGATAATGCAGTTTTTGCTGATACTCAAAATCAATGAATTTTTACCCGAAGCCAAACCACTATTAGAAACGGCGGCTTTCGTTAAAATCATCAAAGTGATTAGAAATGGTATCAGCGAAGGAGAGATACGCAATATTGATCCCTTACTGGCACAGACATACTTTTTTGGTATTATTCAAAACACCTTGCGCATGGTGCTAACAGGTGCGCTAGATAAAAAAGCCGAAGCTTATCAATCACAAACATGGTTGATTGCTTGGAATGCTATTGCTAAAAAATAATCGCCTAATAATAAGGCGAGACAGATAACATCCTTTAAAGGGATGTTATCTGTAACCCCTCATATCTAAAATCCCCACCTGCACAAGATGAATTTTTGGAAAACCAAAACCCTGTCAGAAATGACTAACCAAGAATGGGAGTCACTGTGTGATGGCTGTGCCAAATGTTGTCTACACAAACTGGAAGACGAAGACACGGGTGATATTTACTTCACCAGCATTGCTTGTCGTTTACTTGATTTAACAAGTTGTCGTTGTACCCGTTATGCCGAGCGCACTCAGATTATTTCTGATTGTGTCGATTTAAGACAACTGGAAGCCACTCAATATCACTGGTTGCCTTCAAGTTGCGCTTATCGATTGCTGCACGAAGGCAAAGAGCTACCCGAATGGCATCCGTTGCTAACAAAAACGCACGATAGTGTTGAGAAAGCAGGAATTTCAATCCGTAGCTATGCACGGATTGAAACCAAAGACGATGACTTAGAGGATTTGGAAGACTTTATTCTCGACTGGTT
Source organism: uncultured Methylococcales bacterium (assembly GCA_903902705.1). Lineage (GTDB taxonomy): Bacteria > Pseudomonadota > Gammaproteobacteria > Methylococcales > Methylomonadaceae > UBA4132. The sequence goes on along the minus strand of CAIUVX010000063.1, from coordinate 16,365 downwards.
GGAATAGTTAAATCCCGTATTGACCAAGTAACTGTTGTAACTGGTCTTTATTCAATTGTTGGCTATCCACTTTAAGATACGCCACAGCCTCTTCAATGTGTACCGTCACTTCAACAACACCGACAACTGCCAGCAATTGATTCACAAAGTTGTCACTGGTTTGTTGGTTTAAATTTTCCAACGAAATTAGCATATTGGCTAAATAGCGTGGTGGATTCATGGTCAACGACACTAAAAACCAACTGAATGCCGCAGCCGCACAAAATAAAAATACCGCTGTTACGCCAAATTGCCCGTTAAACCAGCCGCCAATAACACCACCCAAAAATAAGCCCATAAATTGAGAGCTTGAATACGCACCCATTGCTGTACCTTTTAAATCTGCGGGTGCGGTTTTGGAAATGAGTGAAGGCAAAGTGGATTCCAGCAAATTGAAACCACAAAAAAACACCGCCAAAAAGCCGACAATGCCGATTAAGTTATCATGAAACTGTGACAAGCCCACTTCAGCAAGCACCAAAACAGCAATCGCGCCAAGAAACACTTGTTTCATTTTGCGTTTTTTTTCTGCCAAAATAATGAATGGAATCATCACTGCCATTGAACCCGCAAATACAGGCAGATAAACTTGCCATTCGTGTCCAGCTTCTAAACCCGCTTGACGCATTAACGACGGTACGACCACAAAAATCGCCATTAAAATCAAATGCAGAACAAAAATGCCATAATTTAAACGCAACAAATCAGGATTTTTCAGTGCGTTCATTGCCTGTGCGGGTACAAATTCGGCATCTCGATGTAATTTGGAATGTTGAGGATTGGGAACAATATAAATAACCGTCAACATCGCAAACACGGTTAATACCGCCGTTACCCCAAATACCGCTTGTACACCGCCAAACCCTGAAATAATAGGGCCTGCAATGATGCCTACACCAAATGACATCCCAATACTCACGCCGATAGTTGCCATTGCTTTGGTTCGATGCACTTCTTGGGTTAAATCTGCCACCAATGCCATTACGACAGCAGAAACTGCCCCCGCACCTTGAAAAGCACGACCCACCAAAACGCCGTAAATCGTGGTAGAAAAGGCGGCAATCGTGCTACCGATAAAAAATAACAAGAGTCCGATAAGAATGATTTTTTTGCGCCCAAATTTATCTGACAGTAAACCAAAAGGAATTTGCAATATCACCTGTGGCAAACCATAAATACTCATTGCCAAGCCTATCAGCGCGTGGGTCGAACCTTCTAGCTGTTCGGCAAATAGCGATAATACGGGCAAAATCATAAATAGCCCCAACATTCGCAAGGCGTAAATACTTGCCAGCGACCAAGTAGCGCGTTTTTCCGATGGACTCATCGGACTGGTAATATCTTGCACGTTTGTCAAAACTCATTACTCCTTTTGTAGCATTATAAGTACAAGCTTAATTCATGCTTGATGCTAAATTATTTTTAATAGGCGCATTATACCAATCCTTCAATTATCGTATTGCTTCATTTGTGCATTGGTTGCTCACTAAGTTTTTTGGTAATGGTAAAAATGCCTATGAGGTCACCGAATCAAAAAATATGTTTTTTGACTTTATTTCACTCAATCGCTAAAAAATTGCGTAACCTTTGCCAAACCATGCGCTTAACGTACAATTGCCCACAATAACCGTCTGACAATCACATAAAATTTATGGACATACTTAGTCTACTTCTCTGGACTCCTGCGCTAGGAGTTTTATTTTTAGTTTTTACCCCGGCACAAAAAACCCAACTAATACGCTTAATCAGTTTGGCGTTTGCCAGCTTGGCTTTTATTTTGAGTTGCTGGTTACTGAGTCGATATGACTCCCATACTGCCAGCCTGCAATTTAAAGAATATTTCCCTCTCAATCCAGATTTAGGCAGTGCTTACGCATTAGGTGTTGATGGTTTGTCTATGCCTATGTTGATGTTAGCTACCTTATTGACCTGCATTGCTTTGCTCGCTTCCTTGACATTATCGGAACGCGTTAAAGGCTACCATATTTGTCTAATGTTATTAGAATTTGGTATGTTAGGCGTGTTTCTATCCCAAGACTGGGCATTGTTTTATATTTTTTGGGAAATCACCTTAATTCCGCTATTTTTCCTAATTGATCGTTGGGGCGGACAGCGGCGACATTCTGCTAGTCTTAATTTTGTGCTGTACACCATGGGCGGTTCAGTCTTTATGCTGATGAGTTTATTGGCAGTCAGTCAATATGACCTCCAACATAGTGGCTCATTAATGACCTCTATGAATCAAGCTGCACAAGATATGCCAGCGACCGAACAAGTATTAGTGTTGTTAGGTTTTTTAATAGGCTTTGGGGTAAAAATGCCAATTTTTCCCTTACACGGCTGGTTACCCTTAGCACACGTTGAAGCCCCTAGCCCTGTTAGTATTTTACTGTCGGGTATTTTATTAAAAATGGGTGCTTATGGGCTAATCCGTGCCGTGGTGATGTTGCCCGAAGCGGCACAAACCTTGCAACCATTTTTATTATTTTTAGCCTTATTTAGTATGATTTATGGTGGTCTGTTGGCATGGCGACAAAGCGATTTAAAAGCCATGATCGCCTATTCATCCATCAGTCACATGGGGCTAGTATTATTAGGTATTGCTAGTTTAACGCCATTAGGTATGACAGGCGCGGTGTTACAAATGACTGCTCACGGCTTGATTGCAGGGGTATTATTTTTGCTGGTTGGCTTGCTATACGAACGCACTCATACCCGCAATATTCAGGATTACCGCTCCTTAATCCACATCATGCCACGCTTTGCGGTGTTTATGACCCTCAGCTTATTTGCGGCAATGGGACTGCCCAGCACAGTCGGATTTATTGCCGAATTACAAATATTTATTGGTGGCTTTCAACAATGGGGCTATTGGATGGTGTTTTTTAGTATCTGTGTGCTAATCAGTGCCGCCTACGCCATACGCACCATTGGCTTATTATTTACTGGCACAGTCAAACCCTCCATGCAGTCGATTGAAGATTTACGACTCCCCGAAATGTTAGCAGTCAGTTTATTAGTGGGGAGTATTGTGTTATTCGGTTTAGCACCCACGCCGCTCATTGATTTATCTGCCAGTACCCTCAAACAAATCAACACCTCATACAGCAAACGATTTTTATGAATAGCTCTAAAAATCAGCATAACTATAATGTTAAAGCTAGGTCATCTCCATTCCAGCAGGTATGATGGAATCTAGTGCCAAGGATGACATTACATTAAACAGAACCCTCGCTACGCTCTCACTGTAACTGGATTCTGGCATCCCTGCCAGAATGATGTGTTTTATACATGCAACTAATTACGATGAACTTATTTGGTTGAAATTAAGGAGTGATACGATGTTGCTAGATTTTAAAACCCTGTCGCTGATGATCGTTATTAGCTCTTTTTTGTACGCTATTACCATTGCTTTTTTTAATTCACAAGCTAATCAATATAAAGGTATTAGCCTGTATATGTGGGGAGCGGTTTGTGCGGCAATCGGTTTTTTTGCAACCACACTGTGTTTTCTTTTTCCTGACAATCTTGTATTACGTTGTGGGGCAGGCGATTTTTTAATACTGGCGTGTTATTTTTATTACTTAGGTATTGCACGGTTTTTAGAGTTTGATTTTAATTCGCGCTGGTTATTTGGTTTTCTAGTTTTGAGCATTGCTACGATTAATTATATTGTCATTTTTCACTGCATAAGCATTATTGTTATTCTATTTGTGCCTATTTATGGCATTATTTTTTATGGCATAGCCTGCTATTTTCTGTGGCAGCGTCGCCATGTAAATTTTTCCAGCTCCCTCTATTTCATGCTATTCAGCCTTATTTTTATCATTTTGGTATTTGTTGTGCGTTGCTATATGGTGATTGTTTATCCAGCTACTTCCACCTATTCTTGTCCAATTCAAAGCCAGTCCATTAATAACGGCTTTTTGTTAGCAATATTCATAAGTGGTTACTTGCGTAATGTCGGTTTTATTATGATGGTCAGTCAGCGTCTTTATCAGGATTTACGCGAAGCAGCTTTATGCGACTTTTTAACGCAAATTTACAATCGCCGTGCCACGCAACAATTTTTAGATCAGCAATTTAATCAATTTCAACGTTATAAAACTGCTTGCTCACTGATTCTTTTAGATATAGATCATTTTAAAATAGTCAATGACACTCATGGACATGAAACAGGCGATAAAATATTACAAATGGTTGCACACACTTTAAAATCTCAGCTCCGTAAAACTGATATATTAGGACGCTGGGGCGGCGAGGAGTTCTTGTGTATTTTACCCAATACCAGCCTACAAGAAGCCAAGGCAGTCGCTGAAAAACTTAGAAGAGAAATTGCTAAAAATGACGTGGATAATATTACTTGCACCATCAGTTTAGGGGTAAAAATGCTCGACAACAATGACCATACCATTGATGAAGCCGTAAAACGTGCCGATGACGCACTGTATAAGGCTAAAGATAGTGGACGTAATTGTGTGGTAACATTCACTTAATAAAAAAACCTTTCTTAAAAAAACATTATGCACCTACTCGATGTGCGTACCATTTTTATTGTTTGCACTAGCTTTGTCTTTTTGTACGGTATCGGCATGATGACTTTTGCGCGTAAAATGCCTTCATATAATGGGCTGTATTTACTGGCTATTGTCAACTTCTTACTCGCAATAGGTATGTCTCTTATTTTTTTAAGGGACTATATTGATATATTTTGGTCGATTATAGTTGGAAATAGTTTAATACTACTGAGCGCCAACCTGACTTATCAGGCGCATCTACGATTTATTAATATTGAGAAAAAATCAGCCATTCCATCAACGGCTATCTTAATCTTCACTATCGTTTTGCTGTTTATTTCTACTTATGGCATTCCAGATGCTAATACTAGAATTACCCTGCTAAGCCTCTTTTACTTTCTACAGTTTGCCTTGATTGCCTATACAGTCTGGCATTTTCAACAACAAAGCCAGCAACGAATTTACACACCTTTAAGCGTCATTGCTGGAGGTTTCGCGCTATTTTTTGTTTTTCGCTTTGTTGTCGCCCTGTTTGATGATCACTTCATTGCTATTTATGGGCTGACAGGAAGCATCATGCAGGCATTGCAAGTTATTTTTCTGATGCTCTATATTGCACTACTGGATTTTTTTATTGTCTTGATCGCCACCGATCAATTAGTACAAAAAATAGCTGAATTAGCGTATAGAGATTCGCTGACCACACTCTATAATCGGCGTGGTTTAGATCATACAATGGAGCAGGATAACGCTTTTTTTGACAAACCATTAGCGGTGATAATGTGTGACATTGACCACTTTAAATTAATTAATGACCATTATGGTCATCATGTAGGCGATATTGTGATTAAATCTTTTGCTAGACAGCTTAAAGAATCAACGCGGAAAACCGATATTTGTACCCGCTGGGGCGGTGAGGAATTTTTAATTATTTTGCCATTAACTGATGAGCAAGAGGCGTTGATGATTGCTGAGAAAATCCGCGTTGCTTGTGAACAACTAATTTTTCCAGAACACCCAGAATTATGCTTTACCACCAGCTTTGGTATTTGCAGTAAAAAAGACGGTCATAATTTTGATGAATTAATCAATGATGCTGATCACGCCTTGTATCAAGCTAAGACTCAAGGTAGAAATCAAGTGTGTATTTTTAACGCAGAGCAACCATGAGATATAAACCGTCGTTCATTGTAATTCATTATTTATTTTCAATAGGCACTGTAGCGGCAGCACAAGCAACAACTGAGCTTGATACCATTACTGTTTCTGAAAAACCATCAACCGCTCCCTCGTTTAATACTGAACCTGTCAGTAAAGATGAATTTTATGCACTAGAATTAATCGAACGCAGTATTAATAATTTGGAAAATGTGACACAACAGATTGCCAATCTGCATTTAACCAATGATGGCTTTGGCTCTTATGGGCAAAAATTTAGTTTGCGTGGTTTGACCAATACCGCTCTGTTTAGTGCGCCAGCGGTGGTGGTGTATGTCGATGATGTACCGTATAGTAGTTCAACGGCGGCAATGGGGCGATTATTTGCCATTGATAGTTTGGATGTGTATCGCAGTTCACAACCTGCAAGGTTTGGTAAAAATGCCTATGCAGGGGCGATTGATATTAAAACCAAACAAGCGGAAAACGATTTGCACGCAGGTGTCGCTTTAGAATTGGGTAACTTTAATCAACATCAAGTGACGGCTAATAGTTCAGGCGCGTTAATAAAAGATAAACTGTATTTTAATTTAAGCGGTGATTTTCAACAGCGGGATGGTTTTCTAACTAACAGTTATTTAAATACCATCCCTGATAATCAAACAAATTTTAGTGGACGAGCCGCATTAAAATGGACACCGACTAAGGCGTGGGATGTCCGATTAATACTGAGTAAAGAAAATTTTAATTACGGTTCGAGTCGCTATACGCGTTTGGATTCGCCTGATTTTTATACCGTCCGTTCTGAAACGACTGAACAACTTAAGCAACAAGCGGATAGCCAAGCGATACGCATTGCCTACGACACAGGTGATTATGAATTATTGTCTGTCAGCAGTCGGCGGTTTTGGCAAATGAATCCGCGTGTGACAGATTTGAATTTAATACCTACCGTGTATAACCGCACGCAGACTGTCGCCGAAACCGCGTGGACACAGGAATTTCGTTTACGTCCCAAAGACCAGCACAGCACTTGGAACTGGCACACAGGGTTGTTCTATAGCAATGACAAAAAACATAGCGTTATCGACACCTTGATACTACAAGCCAATACCCACTACGATATGAAAAAAAATAATGTCGATAGTTACGCGGTGTTTGGACAACTTGCTTATCAAGGCTTTAAGCAAATAAAACCTCATCTGGATTTGCGAGTCGATTATGTGGAAAACGTGATTGATGCAGCTAATAGCTTTCCTAACGGCAAGAAAACCAGTTTACAACAACATGATAGTTCGTTTTTTGTTAGCCCTAAATTCGGCATTGATGTCACGCTATCGGACAATGCTCTGCTTTATGCGGCAACAGGTTTATCTTTTAAACCCGCTGGATATACCATTGCCAACATCAACGAAAATTTATCCCACTATAAGCAAGAGCGGCTTTGGAACAATGAGCTAGGTGTAAAGAGCCAATGGTTGAATGATCGCCTTAAATTCAATGTGGCGGGCTTTTATTACGACATTGAAAATTACCAAGTTGAACGATTTTTTACCCAAACCGATTATGCTGTGGTCAATGCACCCAGAGCGCACAGTGTCGGTTTTGAAGTTGAATCCCAAGCACAACTCATAGACAATCTAAGCCTAGATGGTAACTTCGGTTACACCCATACACAACTCGACCAATACCGTGATCCGATTACTAAAATTGATTATGCGGGAAAAATTGCCCCGTTTGTCCCTGAATTTACGGGACTACTCGCCTTGCAATACAAGTACCCACAAGGTTATTTTGCTCGCGTTGAAGGTGTATGGACGGGTAGAACTTATTTTGATGAAAACAATACCAGCATCATGAGCCAGAATGCTTACGCGCTTGCCAATGCGCGTGTCGGTTATGAGTGGAAAAATTACAGCATTTATGCGTTTGTGAAAAACATCGCCGATACCCACTATTACATTTTCAAAATCGACAGCCTACGCGGAGTGCCTAGTGATCCTAGGTTATTTGGTGTGCGCTTGGCGGTTAATTTTTAGATTTTTCTTGTTGATATAATTCTTCAAACTTCGCTTTAGCGCGTATATATTCATTACCACAGGCGACGCGGGTTTCATTATCGCTAGGTGACAGACATTTTTCAGATTTTTGATAATACGCTCTAAATCGCGCATCCTTTTGTTGTTGCTCTTCTTTTTGTTGCGTCGTGATTGCTTGTTGTCGCGCTTCTAATGTTGTTTGCGTTTCTATGATAATTTCCTTATTGGTTTTTTTATCGTAGATTTTAATGGTGGCAATGGGGGGTTTGGTTGTAGTGTTATTTTTTGTCGAACTCTCAATTTGTTCCGCATTGCTGAGTGAGCGTTTATCCGTTATTTTGCGAATATCATCCATAAGTGGCTTCATCAATGGTGTCACTACTTGTTCCGAAATTGATTTATCCTCTGCTACTTGCGCATTAGTCGTAGGCTGATTTTGTTCTGGTTTGTTGCCTGTCGCTATTAATTGACTTAGTGCTTTGTTGCTGACCTTATCGGTAGCATCTGAGGTTATTCCTGCTAAATGATTGATAAGGAATAACGCACCGCCAACTAATAGCAATAAGCCAAAAATTATTTTTTTCATCAATAGAACCCCTCTGCTAACAAGCAAACACAATTTCGTGTTCTTTTTTAGACGGCAATCCCAGCCGCGCCCCCATTTTTGTACAACACAGCGACCCAGCAACACTGGCATAACGTAACGTCGTTAGCCAATCCAATCCTGCTGCTATCCCTGCTGCAAATGCGCCATGAAACGCATCACCCGCACCTGTGGTATCAATTGCATTAATTGCCAATGCAGGTAACGCGCCGCATTGTGTGTCGTGTTGCCAAATCAACCCCCGCTCACCCAACGTGATAACGACATAAGGCACGAGCGTTGCTAAATAGGCTAATGCGGTATTCTCATCACCTTTCAGTTGCAGGGCGAATTTTTCTGAGCATACCAAATAATCCACCATGCCCATCAGTGCCAATGTGCCGTCATGCACAGAACCTGCATCCAATACGGTGGGAATACCTACTTTTCGGGCGTGTTCTGCTAAAGGTATAGAAATATGTGGTTCATGCCCATCGAATAAAATCACTTTTGGATTAAGTACGGAAAAATCAACTGAACTCGCTGTTAAGGGTTTAGTGTCACCTTTGTAATTAATTAAGGCACGATTGCCTCACGGTGGATAAGGGCGTAGGCGAATCGCCACGAACCACACATTGAGTATTAACACCGTGTGCGACCAACTCTTGAGCGTGCAGTTCACCATGCACATCGAGTCCCAATAACCTGCAAACGCCGCAGACAAACCCAGTTTCGCCACCATCACCGCAGCATTCACCGCAGGGCCACCGCCACAGGCAATAAAACTATCGGCGACCGTTTTTTCATTTTTAGTAGGGTGATGGTCAACTGAAAACACTAAATCGTAAGACGCATGACCAACACATAAAACATCAATATTCATAAGCAGATTTCTCGTTTCCACGCGGCGCGTCCGTCAATACCATTAAGTTAAGCCGTTCGTGCTGAGCTGTGAGCTTGTCGAACAGTCGAAGCATGAACGGCTTAACTTCGGGGCTGGAGTTTTTCCATTCACTCTTCGACATGCTCAGGGCGAACGGAAAAATCCTTAACTTAATGGCAGTGAGTAGGAACTAGGTCATAAGGGGTAATAATTACAAGCCATTTAGCAAGTCGTTCTTAATATCATCCAGATTTTCCAAACCCACCGAAAGTCGTACCAAGCCATCTTTAATACCCGCTTTAGCACGCAATTCAGGCGTTAAACGACCATGCGTAGTGGTTGCAGGATGGGTAATGGTGGTTTTCACATCACCCAGATTAGCAGTAATGGAAATCATGCGGGTAGCATCAATCAAACGCCACGCGTGTTCTTTTCCGCCAGTTAATTCAAAACTAACAATACCGCCAAAATGACTTTGCTGGCGTTTGGCGAGTTCATGTTGCGCATGAGACGGCAAACCCGCGTAATGCACTTTCGCCACACTCGGCTGTTGCTCTAACCACTTCGCTAATTCAAACGCGCTGTCACAATGCGCTTTCATACGAATTGCCAAAGTTTCTAAACCCGACAAAAATACCCACGCATTAAACGGACTCATAGTCGCGCCGCCTGTGCGTAAATACGGATAAATAAACTGCTCGATAATCTCATTACTAGCAATCACCGCGCCGCCGACACAACGCCCTTGACCATCAATATATTTAGTTGCCGAATGCACCACAATATCCGCGCCTAATTCAAATGGCTTTTGTAATACAGGTGTACAAAAACAATTATCAACGATTAATAAACAACCATGCGCATGAGCAATATCCGCCAACGCTTGAATATCGGCAATTTCCGTCAACGGATTGGACGGCGTTTCTAAAAATAAAAACCGCGTATTGGGTTTAATCGCCGCTTCCCACGCCGCTGTATCAATCAAATCGACAAAATCCGTTTCCACGCCAAACTTAGCAAAATAATTAGTGAAAATCATCACCGTATTACCAAACACCCCGCGTGAACATACAACGTGATCGCCTGCTTTTAACAAACCCATGCCGACCGCCATAATCGCCGCCATACCCGACGCAAATGCCAAACAGCGTTCACCTTTTTCCATCAATGCCAAGCGTTGTTGAAACGCATCCACCGTAGGATTAGTAAAGCGCGAATAAATATTACCCGCTATTTTGCCTGTAAAACGTAATGACGCTTCTTCGGCACTTTTAAACACATAGCTAGACGTAGCAAAAATAGGAATGCTGTGTTCATCTTCGTGGGTGCGTCGATGACCAGCGCGGATAGCTTGGGTTTCAAGGGAATAATCGTTCCAGTTGGTATCAGTCATGGTTTGTTAAAATGAGGATAGGATTAAAAGCGTGGATTTTAGCATTTTTTCTTTAGCACAATTCCATGGAGTTCAAAAACAAGTTTTGGACGTGTCTCGTTTCCACGCACTACGATACTTGTAGGTGGACAACGCTTTTTTACCCACCATTTGCCGATAATCCCAGTGGGCAGAAAAACGCTGCACACCCTACATGACTTAGTAAACACTCCAGCGTCTTCTTGATCTAACACACGCCGCTGGAGCGATGGAGCTATAAAAAATCCCCTTAATGTAGAATGATTAATACGATTTATGGGCAACCATTTTCAATAAAAACAAATTAGAAAGGTTGTGATTTTTTATAACTTCGCCTCAGAAAATTAGGGTAGTTTACTACGATTTTGTTCAAACCATTGCAGTAACGATGGATTGATTTTTTGCCACAGAATGCCGTGATAACTTGGCTTTTTTAATTCTAGTATAATTAGCGTTAAAGTGGAAACTAACGATATTGAAAATGCTACTGCCAATACAGATTTATTGAAAATTAGTGAAGAGCCTACCAGAATAAGAAAAATAGCCGCCCAAATTAACTCAGGGATTCTTGATATTCTTATGACGTTACAAAAAAGAAAAAAGTGTGCAAGAACAAAAGTAACCATGATACTGACGAGTGGGTTAATGTTATAAAAAAATATAGCACCTGAAAGCCCAATAACCAAGACAATGATGTCTGTAAAAGAAAGCCTGAAACCTGGTTTGAAATCACGCATTGTAATATTTCCTCATACTAGAAGCCTCTTTTAAGTAACGTGGTGACTGCCATTAACCCGAACTAACACCCAGCCATGACTTTCCAGAATTTTGGCAAAGTGTTTTCCTGAAACAGCTTTCACACGGCAATCTCCAAAACCCTGTCATTTTGCGCCAGTTCAATGTCTTCCAAGTCCACAGAAAGACAGGCTTCAACCGCTTCATAAAGATTGGTTAAAAGCTCTTCAATAGTCTCGCCTTGTGTTGCACAACCTTGAATAGCAGGGACTTCTGCCCAAAATCCGCCTTCTTCGGCTGGATGAATGATAACTTTTAATTTCATGTTTTTACCTTATCGCAAACTGGCTTGAGCTATTTGCGATGTATTCCAGTTTTTCAAGACAACAGCCGCGAATTTTTACTATTCCTAAAAATCAGCGGTTTTTCATTTTCAGTCAATGCACTATTTCTAGCCGAAGCAATCGCCTCCTCAATTACATGATGATTCGGTGATTTGCTGCACACAGGATCAGTGGCATACATATCGTCTGCCAATAAATACGCCTGACAGCGGCAACCGCCTTTATCTTTTTCTTTTTCATCACACGAACGACAAGGTTCTTGCATCCAGTCATCGCCACGGAAAAAATTGAAACTCGTAGGATGGGTAGAGCTTGCGAAACCCATCATAAACCCGCGTAAATGATGGGTTTCACTGCGTTCTACCCATCCTACACTTGCCCATTTTACAGGTTGAACGCGATAAGATGGGCTACATAGATACCGTCTTGTTATGCAGAAAGCAAGGGAAAAATCGTCTCGTTCCAGCTCCAGAGACTGTAAAAGCAAGTAGCCCGCGTGGAGCTTTGCGAAATGCGGGATAAACCTTCACACTTGTGGTCATTCCCAGATTCCGCTATCGCTCCATCTGGGCTACTTGCTTCTTAAACCGCGTACCTTGATAATATGGACTCCTCTCCACTCCAAACGGTGTCATAATGCACCCAATCAAATAACGGAATAAAGAGGCATCCGAGATGAATACTAACGTAGTTGGTTTGGACATAGCAAAAAACATCTTCCATTATTACAGTCTGGGGATAAATGGCAAAGCGACCAAGAAGAAACTAAAAAGGAATAATTGAATTATTCAAATTAATTTTACTCTGCCCCCAATTATTCTGACCCCATATGTCGAAAATTCGCCTTATTATTAAAAGATTATCTAATCCGCGTGTTAGAAGACGTTTAAAAATTGGACTGTCTATCTACGGTTGCATCATTCTACTTTGCCTAATATTTAAGATCGCCTATGACATCGGTTACTTTAATGCAGAGGCATTAAAACGAGAAAAAAACGCACAATTATCCACGACTAATCCCATACTCACCACAGAAAAAGCCAGACAAATTGTTGCTGGTGCATTAAAAGAAGACCCCAGTAATCCGCAAACACTTGTTATCCAATTGATAGATAATAATCAGCATTTTGCCATTATTATGATTGAAAAAAATAAAATAAAACAAATCGCTTATATTATCGATCTGCGTTTATTTTTTGTCGGCGATTTATTAAATGCCGAAGGTTATAATCTAACCGAAGGCATGGAAAATCAATATGATATTAAGCGTGAAAATTATAATAATGGTTCAGCACGGTAGGCTGGGTAGTCTACTCAGCACCCGCGCCCAAAAAGATGCTTATGACTTTATTATGTTGAAAGTCAAAAACAAGTCCACCATACAAAGAACCCGCCACGAAGGTTTGTTTCGCAATACTAGCCTTGGTATCTTTTTCATCTTGATAGGCTTTCGCAACTTCTTGTTCACTACTACCGATATGAATACCGCGTTTAGTTTTCAGCGTGCTAGGTGCGGTTACTGTAATGGAATAAATCAATTTAGTTGCTCCTTTTTCTTCTGAACTCATGTTAAAACTTAGCCCGCACTTAGGATAATTCCATGCTTGATGATAAATTCCATCCGCGCCCCATAATTGTTCTTCACCGCGTTTTAATGGGCAAGGTATTTTTCCTTGCAAGTCCTTTTCAAATATCCCAAGTTCAAAATCACCTATTCGTTCTTCGGTAAGTAAAGACAACTCGTTCGCCACAACAGCATGATTTGTCATTAGCAAAAGTATAATTAGGGAAAAATATTTTTTGAACATCACGCTACCTTAAATTAAGTTGAGGTGTTTTTATGTGCATCGGGATTCGTACCTCACCTCACAACCTACATCAGCAATAAAAATGGTTTTTCTCGTTCTCAAACTCCAGAGTGTGGGAACGAGATATTTTCAAGGGTTAGTGATGGGTTTCGCTATCGCTCTAGCCATCCTACGCGCTAGTGCCATAGGATGTGCCGACGATAGGAGGCGCATCATTCGTGTCAAGTTTCTCGAACGATGCGCTTCGTACCTCAGCACATCCTATGCCCATCTTATCGTGTTACATGGCTTATTGCGTTTTGCTACCAATTATTTCTTCAATCAGAAATTTTGCCAGAATATGAGATGTCTTTTCAAAAGATAGTCTAAGTTTGTTCGGCTCTTTGTAAAAATTTTCAAGCGTATCACCAATATTGTTTTCACTGTTTATCGGAGTAATGTACTGCTGTCCTTTCCATAAAATAGTTCCATCTAGTTTTGTCAATTGAGCAGAAACAGTCAATTGAGGATAGAGTGTGCTGGTAAGTCCATTACCTTGATTGAGACCAAAAAGTTCTATTTTTGTTTTAAATATCGCTTTTTCAGAGTTAGGTTGAACAACTTTAAATGTTTTTGTTTCGATGATTTGTTTCTCAAAATCTTTGATAAAAATTTCACCAACGTTGATGTTTTCTTTTTTCATAAATTCAGCGAGTTGTATTCCATTACTTTTAGCATCATCCATTGTTGCTAACGCTCCTAAAACTCCAAATACACCAGCAAATGATTGGACTTGACCATGATAAAAAGCAATGCTCGGTACAGAGACATCTTTGTTAATAGAAACCGCGTTATATTCAGTAAGCTGACCTACTGATAAGGGTGGTTGGGATGCACAGCCAAATAAAAGCATGGTTGTAAAACCAATAACTGTAACTAATTGATATTTATATCTTCTCATTTTTTCTCGCAATAGAGTTAAAAAAAAGCCTTGGTCAATCGCTCAACCAAGGCTTCAACTAGCAATCTAAAAAACTAGATTAATTAGTTATTAGGCAATGCAAATACTGTGAACACGCCACCTTGTTTGGTGAATGAACCCAAGCTTGCATACGCGCCGTTAGCACCTAAACCTTCTTGTGAGATTTTCAGAGCAATTTTTTGTAGCTCTGCTTTTTTCACAGGATCAGTTTCTGCTGCCGCTTTCGCTTCTGCTTCTTCTAACTGTTTGCCGAAATCAGTTGCGATACCGATACCTGCCCAGCCGCCAATACCTGACAATACGCCAACATATTGTTTGCCTTCGTAGCTCCAAGTATTAACGTTACCGATGATGCCTGATGGGGTTTTGAATTTGTACAATTCTTTACCTGTTTTTGCATCAACTGCTTTCAAGTAACCTTCTAATGTGCCGTAGAATACGATGCCACCAGCAGTTGCCACTGAACCTGACCAGACAGAGAACGGTTCTTTATTAGACCAAGCAATTTTGCCTGTTTTAGCATCAAACGCGGTGAACTGACCTAAGTTGTGTGTACCGTCTGGTTTGCCTGTGATAACGTCTGCACCAGCTGGCATCATGTCTAGCGTTGCGCCGACATAAGGTTGACCTGCTGTGTATGAAACTTGGAAAGGTTCGTAGTTCATACATAAGTGGTTGCCTGAGATGTAGAACAAGCCAGTTTGTGGAGAGTAAGACACGGGTTGTTGGTTTTTAGAACCTAACGCAGCTGGACATACGCCTTCAGATTTAACATCTTCGCCATTTTGTTCAGTTGAGTATTTAGCAACAACCGCTGGACGACCTGATTTCATATCAACATGAGATGCCCAGTTGACTGATTTGTCGAATTTTTCAGCAACTAACAATTCACCTGTTTCACGATCCAGTGTATAGCCAAAACCGTTACGGTCGAAATGCACGATAGTTTTGTGCAGCTTGCCTTTCACTTCTTGGTCAACTAACACAGTTTCGTTGATACCGTCAAAGTCCCATTCGTCATGTGGAGTCATTTGGTAAACCCATTTAACTTCACCTGTGTCCGCATCACGCGCCCACAATGACATAGACCATTTGTTGTCACCAGGACGTTGTACTGGGTTCCAAGTTGATGGGTTGCCTGATCCGTAGTAAATCAGATTCAATTTAGAATCGTAGCTAGTCCAGCCCCAAGTAGTACCGCCACCAATTTTCCATTGGTCACCTTCCCACGTTTTGATACTTGAATTTTCGCCAACTTTAGCAACTTTGCCGTCTTCCCAAGTCGTGGTTTTATCAGCATTGATTAACGTGTCTTTATCGGGACCGATGCTATAACCTTTCCATGCCAATTTGCCAGTGTTGATGTCATAAGCGGCTAAGAAACCACGCACACCAAACTCACCACCAGAAATACCTGTTAAAACGGTATCTTTAACAACTAAAGGTGCGTTAGTGTTGGTCATACCTAATTTAGGATCACCGTTTTGAACGCTCCACACTCTTTTACCCGTTTTTGCATCTAATGCAGTTAAAACAGTGTTAGATTGTTGTAAGAAAATTTTGCCGTCACCGTAAGCTAAGCCACGGTTAACTGTATCGCAGCACATAACTGGGATAGTAACGTCAGCATCTTGAGTAGGAGTAAATTCCCAGATAACTGACTGAGTTTTTTGATCAAGAGCGTATACAGTGTTAGGGAATGGTGTGTGAATGTAGATAACACCATCAACAACTAATGGACCACCTTCATGACCACGTAATACGCCTGTAGAGAAAGTCCATGCTGGTTGTAGATTTTTAACGTTGTCAGCATTGATTTCGTTAAGTGAACTATAACGAGTGCCGGCGTAATCGCCACCCCAAGTTGCCCAGTTAGCTGGATCTTTT
>CAIUVX010000062.1 GCA_903902705.1 uncultured Methylococcales bacterium | reverse complement strand
TGACCATATTTTTGAAATTATCGACAACATTGTAAAAGAAGTAATTAAAAATTATTTATTTTACAATAGCGATTTATTACAAAAATCACATGAGAGATTGCAATCTTGATGATTTTATAATTCAGTGCGTAGTGCGTAGGTCGGGTTAGCGATAGCGTAACCCGACAAATACTATGCATCACACCATTGTCGGGTTACGGCTACCGCCTAACCCGACCTACAAAATGACCACTTGCTGTTAAAATACTTTCAAATAATCCAATAAAACATAATTAAAACCACAACCCATTCAACCATGAGCGAAATAAAAGACCAACCTATCCAACAATTTCTTGATGAACTTGCCAGCAAATCAGCCACACCTGGTGGTGGTTCTGCGGCGGCAATTATGGGCGCACAAGGCGCGGCTCTTATCAGCATGGTTTGCAATTTAACCATCGGCAAGCCAAAATTTGCCGAGGTTGAAGCCGATATGCAAACCCTATTGGCACAAGCCGAAGCGTTACGCCAACAATTGACCGATTTCATTCAAGCCGATATTGAGGTATTTAACCGCGTAATGGCAGCTTACGGCTTACCAAAAGAAACCGATGAAGACAAAACTGCCCGCAGTGCCGCGATTCAAGAAGTATTAAAAGATGCCACCGATGTGCCGCTAGACTGTGCCAAAGCCTGTGCCAAAGTTATCACCTTAAGCCAAATCGCCGCCGATAAAGGCAATCCAAACGTCATCAGTGATGCTGGTGCAGGCTTGATGGCAGCTTACGGTGGTTTAAAAATAGCAGCATTGAATGTCTATATTAATGCGGGCAGTTTGAAAGATAGAGAGTTTGCCGACGCAAAATTGGCTGAATTAGCCGCCATTATGCAAGATGCAGAAACCAGCACGGAAACGATTTATCAGGCAATAAAAGCCAAACTGTAATAGGTATAAGTTCCTAACAAAAATCAGCATGACTATAATGTTCAAGCTGGATCATCGTCATTCCAGCATGGATGCTGGAATCCAGTGCCAAGGATGGTGTTACATTAATCACATCCCTGTGACTGGATTCTGGCATCCCTGCCAGAATGACGTGTTTTATACCTGCTACTAATTACAGTGAACTTATGACATACAGTGTTTTCAAGTTGCATAAAACGGCGTATAAACCTAGGTTTGTATTCCTGATAAGTAACTAACCTATATTGAAACCACTGTATATAGTTATGTCTTGAGACAATTGGAAATAACAAATTTACCAGAGTAGCGAATATGGATAGCAACCTAACCAATCTACAAAAACCCGAATTTTATATTAACCGTGATTTAAGCCTATTAGAATTTAATAAACGGGTATTAGCACAAGCAAAAAATGAGAATGTTCCTTTATTGGAACGATTGAATTATTTGTGTATTTCTTGTTCTAATCTTGATGAATTTTTTGAAGTCAGAGTTGCCAGTATTATTGAAATGGCAACGATTGCTCCTAAAGCCGTTGGTTTAGATGGTTTAAATCCTATTGAGCAATTAGAAAAAATTTCTATTCATGCCCAGCAATTGGTTAGTGAACAGTATCAAGTTATTAATGAAGTATTAATTCCTAAACTGGAACAAGAGAATATTCGTTTTATTCGCCGTAGCGATTGGACAGAAGAGCAACACAAATGGCTATTGCGTTATTTTAATGAAGAGTTATTACCGATATTAACGCCTGTAGGTTTAGATTCTGCGCATCCTTTTCCGCGTATATTAAATAAAAGTTTAAACTTTATTATATCTCTAACAGGTAAAGACGCATTCGGTAGAAACAGTGGTCGGGCTATTTTGCAAGCTCCCAGAGGTTTGCCGCGTGTTATTCAATTACCGTCAGATAATGGTTATGATTTTGTATTTTCATCGTCTATTATTCACGCCTTTGTTAGTGAATTATTCACGGGTATGACGGTGAAAGGTTGTTATCAATTTCGCGTGACTCGCAACAGTGATTTTTATGTCGATGATGATGCCATTGATGATTTATTACTGGCGGTGCAAGGCGAATTAGCTATGCGTAATTATGGCGATGAAGTACGCTTAGAAATTGATGCCGCTTGCCCAGATGAAACTGTTAATTTTTTATTAGATCGGTTTGAAATGAACCGCGAACGGTTATTTTTAATTAATGGTCCTGTTAATTTAAATCGTATTCAAGAAGTTATTGATCTGGTTGATCGCCCAGATTTAAAATTTATTCCATTTAAACCCAGTATCCCGACACAATTAACCCGCACTAAAGATATGTTTGCGGCAATTAAACGCCATGATGTTTTATTGCATCATCCGTTTGAAGCTTTTTCACCAGTGGTTGAATTTATTCGCCAAGCGGCAGTCGCACCCGATGTATTAGCGATTAAACAAACTTTATACCGCACGGGTGCAGATTCCCCCATCGTTGCTGCCTTAATTAAAGCCGCTAGAGCGGGCAAAGAAGTCACTGTTGTCATCGAATTAAGAGCGCGATTTGATGAAAAAGCCAATATTGATTTAGCGTCTAAATTACAAGAAGCCGCTGTCCATGTGGTGTATGGCGTGGTGGGTTATAAAACTCACGCTAAAATGTGTTTGGTTTTAAAACGTGAAAATAACGAATTACGCAATTATGTGCATTTAGGCACAGGCAACTACCATCGTAAAACCGCACAGATTTACACCGATTATGGCTTGTTTTCCTGTGATAAAGATTTAGGTGAAGATGTGCGCCGTGTGTTTGCTCAACTTACCAGCTTGGGTAAAGTGACCAAGTTACATAAATTATTGCAATCGCCGTTTACGTTACACAAAGGTTTGCTGGAAAAAATTGAACGTGAAATTAATCACGCGAAAGCGGGCAAGCCAGCCAAAATCATCATCAAAGTCAATGCGATTGTTGAAGAACAAGCCATTCAAGCCTTATACCGCGCCTCACAAGCAGGCGTTGAAATTAAATTAATCGTCAGAGGCGTGTGTTGTTTACGACCAGGCATTGCAGGCGTGTCTGAAAATATTGAAGTGCGCTCTATTATTGGACGTTTTTTGGAACACGCACGGGTTTATTGTTTTGCTAATAACGGCAATCAAGAAGTCTATGCCTCCAGTGCGGACTTAATGAACCGTAATATGTTTCGCCGTGTTGAAGTGTGTTTTCCCATTGAAAGCAAACGACTGTCTAACCGTATTCTGCACGACCTTGATTTGTATTTAAAAGACAATTCGCAAGCGTGGCAATTACTTTCCGATGGTAGCTATCAGCTCTTTACTCGAGCAGAAAACGAGCCAGTCATGCAGGCACAAACTCAAATTTTGCAGGAGCTACTTATTTAACTATGACTGAAATACGCGAAATAGCCCAACTAGGCGCGAGCGTGTTAAGGCAACACGCTCAACTTGTCACCGATGTGCATAACGATGAAATTCGACAAATTATCGCCGCTATGCACGCCACGCTTGCCAACACTCAAGGTGTTGGCATTGCCGCGCCGCAAATCAGCATATCCAAACGAATTATTATTGTCGCCTCACGTCCGACAGCGCGTTATCCCTCAGCACCATTGATGCAGCCCACCGTCATGATTAACCCCAGCTTTCAAGCCCAAAACGAGCATAAAGAAAAAGGCTGGGAAGGTTGTTTGAGTGTGCCTAGCATTCGTGCTTTAGTCCCACGCTATACCGCTATAAACATTGACTACATCGATGAACAAGGCAATCAACAGACGCTAGAATTACACGACTTTGTGGCGCGAGTATTTCAACATGAATTCGATCACCTACAAGGAAAAGTATTTTTAGACAGCGTGGAAAGCAATCAAGATATTTTTGCCGAAAGTGAATATTTAAAATTGCTGTAACTACCTCCGCCCAACGACTGCCAGTCCTTTTTAAGGACTGGCAGTCGTTAAACCCCAAATCTCCGCTATTTTTGTGGGAGCTGATGAAGCTGCACGGATAATTGATGACTGAACTCACCGAGTAGTTTTTCTTGTGCTGATACCGCACTTTGGTAGCTGGTATCATTCAAAACCTGTTTAAGATTAGTTCGTCCATTACTCACAATAGTATGTTTTTTCTCTTCCATGATTGCCCAATTCGCTTCCAGATTTGCTGATTTACCAAGTTGGCTATCGAAACGGCTAATATCAATAATAATACGATAATCCATCTCACCATAAGCAGCCCACGGATAGCCTCTCACAATGATATTTGCTTGTTGAGCTTCCAGATTTTTGCTCAATACATCAATGACTGTGTTTTTTAACGGAGCTGCCCATTGGTGAAATTCAGCCAGTTCTATGCCATTATTTTCAGTTCGCGTCACAATTTGCTGGCGATCCAATACAGCGGGTAGCGTCAACGGACCCAAGCCTATCATCTGCTTTTTTTCGATGACAGTCGTTACCATAACAGGTGAGCTATGTGACTCCAATAAATAAAAATTAGTGGGTGGTGTTGCCGCGCAAGCAGTGAGTAAGCCAGTGCAGAGAATGATTAATGACTGTGGGTATCTAGTTAACATAGGATTATTTCTCGTTTTATATGGAATAAAAAATCATGATTTTTTACGCTCCGCGTTTAAGGTGGAATCAAAAATCATGATTTTTGATTCCAGAAAATCGACCATCCTCTAATATTTAAAAGCCGTCAACGTCTCCGCTTACTATAGTGAATCCCATTGTCCAGACAATCTTTTGCCTAGTTTAAGATATAGCTGGGGCAGTATTTGTGATTACAAAACCGTTCGCTCTGAGCCTGTCGAAGCGTGAATGTGGTTCGACAAGCTCACCACGAACGGTATTATTTTATTGTGCTTTGGCTATAGAACCCTGTCCAGCCGCAGCTGGTTGGTGCTGCTCCAATTCTTCAGCGGGTAATGTTACGGTAGTGGGTTAAACCTGTTATAGCGATATTAATGACTGCCAATCCTTTAAAAGACTGGCAGTCATATCCAAAAGTAAAAACAACAGATTTAACTCACTACCACTTTTTCATCACGGGGTATAACTTAAACTATTATCCTGATTTCGGGATCCACTATAAAGGGACATTTGCAAAGTTATGCTATCGCCATCCATCAAAAATTTTCCGCATTCAGCAAAATCACTTCAATCTCTTCGGTAATTTCTTCTTGGCGGTAAATTTGTACTTTGCGGTGTAGGTTGGTGGTTTCATCATCTAAATGATTAACCGCGCCTTCAAGGTGTTGTAGGCGGCGGTGATTTTCTGTGCTGAGTGAGCAATAGAGGATGTTATGCAGGGTTGCTAATAGGTAATGACCTAGTAAATCGGCAAAGAATACTTCGGGTGGGAGATTCAGTAGCGGCAGGTGGCGGTGATTTGCTGTTGAACTGGGTTGTGGGCTGAGCGGTAGCAGTTGCCGTTGGTTAATGGGTTGGGCTGAGCTGTCGTAATAGATGGCGGTTAGGCGAATGGCTAAGTGATGAGCGGGGGCAATGTTGTCCATCAGGCGATTAACAATTAGCGGCACTTCTTCGGCGACGTTCGCGCCTGCGATAACCGTGACCGTTTGAAGTTGCTGATCGGTTAATTTATTCGCTAAGCGGCTACCGACGGCGATGGTGTGGGTATAGTTTTGCGCGATGCTGGCGTGTATCAGTTGTTCATTAAAATCACCACAAAAGCCGCGTTCTGTACCGATTAGCAAGCAAATCGATTGTGCATGGCTATCGGCAATAGCTAAGTGTGGGTAAAAAGTGAGTAAGTCATTGATGACGGTTTCAATCGCCGCTACCGCTTGAGTTTGCAGGCTTTGTAAACGCGCCAGTTTGTGAGTTTCAATCAATGCCAAATTTTTCATTGAGTTGAGAATACTGCGTATCTCATTGAGTTTGACGATATGTAATTGCAGTTCGTGACTTTGGCTCATGGGCTTTTTAACCATTCATGCAGAGCTGTTTGCCATTGTTCGCTACTGCTATCTAGGGTTAATGCGGTGGTTTTTATGCCTAGCTCAATACGCGCTAACCAGTTCTGACTGTCTTTCGGTTCAGCGGAATTTAATAAGCCTTGGTTAAAGGCAATCAGCCACGCCAGTTGAAATAAACTGTCGAGTGGATTGAGCCTGTCTTGTTTAAGAATTTCTCTTAGTAAACGCCCGCGTTTAATCCGCGCTTCCATTGAGGCTTCTAAACGCTGACCAAAACGGGTAAAGGCTTCCAATTCTAAAAACTGGAGATAATCCAGTTTCATTTGCCCCGCTTGATGGCGAATACTGGCGTGTTGCGCTTTGCCACCGATGCGCGAGACTGAGCGGGTAATGTCTATCGCTGGACGAAAGCCTGACACGAATAAATCATTATCTAAATAAATCTGCCCGTCAGTGATGGAAATTAAATTAGTGGGAATGTAGGCGGCAATTTCGCCTTGTTTGGTTTCAACGATGGGCAACGCGGTCATACTGCCGCCGCCGTTTTCAGCATTCAGGCTGGTTGAGCGTTCTAATAGTCGGGAATGAATAAAGAAAATATCACCTGGATAAGCTTCGCGGCCAGGTGGGCGGCGTAATAATAATGATAACTCGCGGTAAGTACGCGCATGAGTGGATAAATCATCGTAAATAATCAGCGTATCCAGCCCTTGTGCCATCCAATATTCAGCCAATGCACAGCCTGCAAATGGGGCGATATATTGTAAACCGGGTAAGGCACTGGCTTCGGCAACGACGCACACTGTGTACTCTAACGCGCCATGTTTTCTCAGTATGTCTATTGTGTTGACGACTGCCGAGCGTTTTTGACCAATCAACACATAAATACACCACACGTTTTTATTTTTTTGATTAATCACGGTGTCAATCGCAATCGCACTGCGCCCTAAACCTTCATCACCGACCAATAATTGCCGTTGCCCTTTGCCGATAGGAATCAGCGTATCGATAATTTTTATGCCTGTGTACAGCGGTTTTTGGACAAAATCACGCGCAATAATGGCGGGCGAGGCTTTTTCTAAATTCTCGCGTTGAATGCTATGCGGGGCGGGTTGTCCGTCTAACGGCAAACCTAAGGGGTCAATAATGCGACCGATAAAGTCATCACCGACGGGGACACTCAACGGGTGTTTGGCGAGATGTACCGTCGTTCCTGCGGTTAGCTGTTCACTGGCATACAACAAAATCGCGCCCACTTTGTCGTAATTCAAATCGAATACCATGCCTTTGCTACCATCGGCAAACAGCAAAATATCTTCAATCGCGGCGGATGGCAAGCCTTTAATCCAGCTAATCCCATCACCGACGGAAATAACCGTGCCTTGTTCGACAATGCGTAAATCTAAGCTATAGCTATCCAACCACGCACTTTGTTTATCCAGTAACGTGTTAATCGTCATAATCAAATTGGGCAAAACCTGATAATTCGTGTTGCAGATTGGCATTTAATACCCACGCACCAATATCGATACGCACACCTGCAATCAGTTCAGAATTTTGCTGATAATCAAAGCGTATCGGTTGCGAAATTTGCGCACTGAGTTGTTGTTGTAACTGCTCACGTTGTTCAGTGGTCAATGGGTAGGCACTGCTCACTTTAATGGCAATGTCGGCTTGTTCTTCAAGTGTTTGCAGGCAAACGGTGGGTAATATTGTGGTGCGACTGAGCAATAGTTCAAATAATCGCGTTTCTAACTCAGAGCCAGCAGTTTGTTTGAGTAGCAGACTAGCAAATTTAGCGGCGTTGATGAGGGCTTGTTTTTCGATTTGTTGCTCAAGCTCATGCCGTTTATGTGCTTGTGTGACTGCGTGTTTTTGCCGTTCCGCTTCCAAATCAATCAGCGTTTGTTTCATAGCCGCCGCTCTTTCCAGCTCTAACTGCACATTGAGCGCGTTTTGTGCCGCTTGTTTTTTCTGCTCCCACGCTTTTTGCCGATTTTCATACAAACTACGCTGTTCATCGGCTTGTGCTTGTATGGCTTTGGCATCGGCTAAAGTTTGGTCAATAAATTGTTTGCGCTTGGCAATCACCTCTAGCAAGGGTTTATAAAACAGGCATTGCAATATCCAGATTAAAATCAGGAAATTGATGATTTCAAAAATAAAGGTGGTGAGGTCAAATTGCATCTTATTTATTAACGATATATTCCAGCAACGGATTTCTAAACAGAATAATTAAAATAATAACAAGACAATAAATAGCCAGCGATTCAATCATCGCTAAACCGATAAACAGCGTGCGCATAATCGATTTTTCAGATTCTGGTTGCCGTGACAAAGCTTCCAACGCGCTACTAATCGCCTTACCCATTGCTATCGATGGCAACATAACACCCAAGGCAATACCGATAATAGCGGCAACACTGGAGCAAACAACAATAATTGCAATATCAGACATGATTATTCCTGTGAGTTAAGAGATTGAGATTGCATAGCACCCGCCAAATAAATCAGTGCCAACATCCCGAATATATAGGCTTGTACCAGTGCTTCAATAATATGCAGCATTAAAATGGGAATCGGCGCGAGAAAACCCGCTACTAGCAAAATCAGCATTGCCGCCATTTCTAAACTCATGATATTACCAAACAAGCGGATAGCTAAGGCGATTGTGCGGGTAAACTCGCTGATAATATGAAACGGTAATAGAATCGGGCTAGGGCTTAAATAATGATACAGGTATTTTTTTAAGCCCTGCGTTTTAATACCAAACCAATGCACCGAAAAAAATACCAACACCGCCAACGCGGAAGTCACCGATAAATCCCGCGTCGGTGAATGCAAACTGGGAATTAAACTCACCAAATTAGCAACGATTAGAAACAGCCACAGTGTCGCAATAAACGGCATAATTTGCCGCCCATGTTCTGGCGCGACTGCCAATATGGCTTCATCAATACTGACCACAATGCCTTCCACCAACGTCTGCACGGCAGTCGGTAATATCTCCAAATGGCGCGTGGTCAACCACGCAATCAGACTAAACACCAACATAATGCCCCACGTCGTCAGCAGTGATAACCCAATGACTAACGAGCCAACATGAATCGCTACCTCTCCTTCCATGACTAAAGCCTATTTGTTTTTAATCAAAAAATACACATTAAAAAAGCCAACGACCACGCCGCTAAACAATAAACTTAACGTCCAGCGCATAGAATACCCCGCAACCAAACCATCCAGCCAATGCCCAAGATACGCACCCGCGACGATTGGCAACACCATCACCAGCCCTAGCGTACCAATATAAACCGTTTGCGATAATAAATTAGGGCGATCTTTCTCCGCTTGTTTCATGCGTTCAATCTGCGTGTCGATACGTTTTTTTAGCTGTTGTTGTCGGTTCATGATTGCCACACGGTTTTATGTTTTAACGACATCAAGCGTTTTAACATGGCTTGTTCCATGCGTTTTAGACTTTCTCGTGTGGAGCGGACTTCGTCTTCCTGATTCGCCCATTGTTGCTGTAATAAGTTGCTGATACGTTCCAAATTGCTATCCAGCAAAAAATGTTGCGTGGTGATTGTTAGCACGTTGTCATTAAAATACAGCACCGCACTGGGCACAGCCAGATAGTACCACACATCGTCCGACTGTTTAAAACGCGCCAGACCAAAAATCAGCGTGGTCATAAAACGCGCATGATGGGCTTGAATACCAAAACTGCCTGAGGCATCTTCGCCGACAAACGTGGTAACACCGTCAAGGCGTTGCGCTTGGTCAGAGGCAAATAGATTCAGTTCAAATACACTCATGGCATCGCGCCGCGCATATAACAGTCCTCCTCAGAAACCGCATCATAACGCCCAGACAAAAAGCCCTCACAATCACTCAAAGTTTGCGCGAGCGGCACAGAAACCCCAGTTTGCCGCGTATCATGCGCTAATACTGAAAACGGTTGCGTTAAATAACGTTGCAATTTTCGCGCCCGCATCACTATTTTACGGTCGATTTCTGATAATTCTTCAATACCCAACATGGCGATAATATCCTCCAATTCGGCATAACGCGCTAAATGTTCCCGCACGCCTTCAGCAACCGCAACATGACGTTCACCCAATGTGTGCTTATCCATCATCTTACTGCTAGAGCGTAACGGATCAACCGCTGGGTAAATACCCTTACTCGCCTGATCGCGGGACAAAATAACAATGGTATCCAAATGACTGAGTATCGCACTGACCGCAGGATCAGTCATATCATCCGCAGGTACATAAACGGCTTGTACTGAGGTAATCGCACCTTGTTGGGTGGATAAAATACGGTCTTCCAATTCTGCGACTTCGGTGGTTAAGGTCGGTTGATAACCCACGGTCGCGGGCATACGCCCCAACAAACTGGAAATTTCACTGCCCGCCTGCACAAAACGAAACACATTATCGACCACAAACAGCACCTCTTTATGCAGGGTGTCACGCAAATATTCCGCATACGTTAGTGCCGACAAACCCACGCGAAACCGTACCCCAGGGGATTCATCCATTTGCCCGAAGACCATTAAAGTATCTTTCATCACCCCTGCTTGCTGCATTTCGCGCCACAACTCATGTGCTTCACGAATCCGTTCACCAATACCCGCAAACACCGACACGCCTTTATGAATCGCCGACACCGCATGAATAAACTCCATCACCAGCACCGTTTTACCGACACCCGCGCCACCAAACAAACCCGTTTTACCGCCTTTCACAAACGGACATAATAAATCAATGACTTTAATGCCTGTTTCCAAAATGCCACTGATACCAATGGCTTCCGATAAGGCGATAGGTTTAGCATGAATATTGCGAAAGGCATCGTGAGGTAAGACGGCAAGCCCATCCAAAGGTTCGCCAAAAATATTCAGTAAACGCCCCAGACACTGCTCAGACACAGGCACTTGCAACGGTGCGCCCGTATCATAAACCACCATACCCCGACTCAAGCCCGCCGTACCATGTAGCGTAATAGCGCGTAGCCTGTGTTCACTCAAATGTTGATGCACCTCAAACAAATAAGTCGTGTGGTCAAAACAAGTACACAAGGCTCTATGCAACGGTGGCAAAGGCTTACAGTCAATAATAACCACAGGGCCATGCACCTCAACAATCGTGCCTATCGCTTGTTTGTTTGGTGAATTATTCACTCACAATCCCCTAGTTGATTAATCTTTTTAGTCTAACACCGCTGTTATAACTAATTTTAAATCAGGGAGTTTTTCCATGACTATACAATACTTGAGTTTTTAGTTTTTTTTCAAGGACTGAGTAGTTATGGAAAATCGCAAAATACCTCGGACACAGAGCGGTTCAATTTAACCTTGAGACACCGTGTTTGCTGCTTGCATAGCTGAAACCCAATCTAATGGGTTTCGCATTGCCCTACCTATTCTGCCATTTTGGTAGACATTATTTAGCCACAACCGTCTTATTCTCCACATCATTCACAGTGATTTTCCCCGCACTGGCTTGAGCGCGTAGGGTTGGCTCGTACATAGCACTGGCATAAATGGGTGGTACGTTGAAAACACCTGCACTGATAGCTTTTATTTTGTATTGGTATTCAGCAAGATTTTTGGTGATACTACCAAATAACACGACGCGATCTTCACGAACATCGGCATACTGAGGCTTCCAGTTACCGCCTGTTGATAGACGGTCTTTCCACCATGATGAGCCGTTATCGCTACCCTCTTCGTTGTCCGATTCTTCATTAGATGAAGCATTGCTATCAGGGACATTATCAGGATTTTCTTGTCCGTCTTCGGTTTTGGCAACAGGATTTTGCAACACAGCTTCAAAACCAGCAGGCAATAAATCCTGTATCGCTAAGTTGTCAATCCAATCACGATCTATGGCACGGACGCGTAGCTGTACAGTGATTTCTTCACCTAGCGCGGCTTTATCCACTGTTTCGCCTTTGGCGTTTAAATAGGCGCGAGTAATTTCTAAACCCTCGTGGATTTCGGCAGTGGGTGGCAGTTGATCGAAACCTGATTCGGATACTGCATAATAAAGTGACATCGCGCTATCACCTGAGAAGTGCAAGGTTTTGGTCGTGTCAGGAAAACTGACACGCGGTGCGAAACTTGGCGGCAGACTTAAGGCTTGTTGTTGTCCTGCTTGGTCAATAGCGGTAATCGCCAGTTTCTGACTAACCGTGGGCGGTATGACCTCACTGTAAGCACTGTAAGCCAATATCAAATACGCTGATGATATTGTGTTGTAGTGATGACCTTCTATCAGTGCCACAATGCCATCAAAAATATTGGGCGGCAAGGCTTGCAGTTTGGCAGGGAAATGTCTTGCCAACAGGTTGATAGTTTCTGCATCTCGAATCAAGGGGTCGTAATAATAAGCATAGCTGTATGGCTCGTTTTTCTTTGTTCCAAGTTGTTTGATGGCAGGGGCAATTAACTCATCGGCAACGGTTTGTTGTTTAAGCAATTGGTAACTTGCCGCCAGATAGACTGAGACTACGTCATCACGCCACAGGTCTTCTTTAAAATTGGCGCGTAGATTTTCTCGCAAGCCAGACAGCAAAGTGGTTGTCACTTTGCCTTGACGGGTTAGCAAATAGGCAGCATAAGCGCGTGTCCGTACCGCTGTTAAGTCACTGGCAGGACTTGCCGCCAAGGTTTCCATATAGCCGATGGCTTTTTGGAACATATCTTCAGATACGGCAATGCCTGTGGCTTTGGCTTCCATTAGTACATGCACTGCATACACAGTGGCATATTCGTCCGCTTCGGGTGACGCGCCCCATAAACCAAAACCACCTTCGGCATTTTGACGGGTGCGAAGTACCGCGATGAGTTTTGCAAATTCCGCATCGGAGGTATTGACGGTTTTTTCGGCAGCAAACTCTGGGTGTTTACGCAACATCAGCATCGGTACAGCTTTACTGGATAATTGTTCGGTACACAGGTGTTCAAAATTATCCAGATAATCAGTTAAGCCAGTTATGAATACTAACGGCAGAGGAGAAATCCCCGCGCTAACTTTTCGATGTTGGGCATATAACAGGCGTTCGATAGCAATGTCTTGTTCACCTTTAAAACTGCCAAAGCGTAATGTGGCAATTTTAGGCGAAGCAGGGCGTATGCTCATTTCACTGCGCATGGTGGTGGTTTTTCCTGCTACTTCTGCGGTAAAAGTAAGTGTGGCATTACCTAATACCACTGCTTGCCCAGTCACTGCTTTCAGCTTGAACGTGGCAACACCTTCATGACCTTCGGCAATCACCAGTGATTTTTTAGCGTCATCTTTAATAAGCAGTTGTGGAGGTACAGTTAAACTAATTTGTGCGTTTGCTTTATCGCCTGATTCTTTAACATGATTGGCAACTGCAACACTGACGGTAAATTCATCATCAGGGGCAATCATATACGGTGCATTGGGCGTGACAATCAAATCGCCACGCACTTGGGTTTTTTCACTGACACTGGCAATACGCGAGTCATTGACGGCAACCGCCATCACCCGCATCGTGCCATTAAAGGTTTCGGGTACGCTGTAGGTGAATTCTTTTTCACCCACTAAATCGACAATACCCGACCAATATACTGCGGGTTTATCATGTTTACGTTTAAAAGGATTTAAAAATGCGCTTTCATCTAAGCCATCATCACCACCAGGAGCGGCAGCCTGCATGAGCTTTCTAAATTCAGGCAAAATCAAATCCAAAATTTGGGTGGTATCAACTTCCAATTGACGTTTTTTGAAAAAATGCCCCAATGGATCAGGATTTTCATAACGCGCCACTTGCAAAATACCTTCATCCACAGCAAACACCACTACGCGAGTCGGCTCAGGGCTACTCACTTTCATCGTTAAAACTTCACCTGGTTTAATCAGTTCTGGCACAGTGAGTTTTAAAGCTTGGGTATGTCTTGCCAAACTGATTTTAAACGGCGCGACTCCGTAAGACAGCGGACTCATGAAAATTTCATCGGAGCTAGGATCACGAATATACTGCACCGAAACGTAGGCATTGCCTGTCAGTTCGTGTGGAACTTGAATATACTGCACCGACGCTTGGGTATCGGCTTTAAACCAAACGCTTTGATATACTTTGTCGCGTTCGATGGTGATTAAGCCCGCACCTGTGTAGGGAGCGCGAATATTAACGGCGATAAGATCGCCTGCTTCATATTCAGGTTTATCCAAAGTCAGTTGTAATTCGGCATTGCGGTCTAAACTGCGTGATACATTGCCCGCGCCTGCCACGCTATAATCAATACGGCTTAATAATAAACCTTCGGCATTACGAACCAGATACGAGTAATCACCCGCTGTGGTGCTATCGAGTAATAAATCATAGCCTTCTTTGGGGATTGTTAGCGGGTCTTTATGAATGCTGATTTCTTTAGGACGAGACTCGTATTTGTAAGTGTTATCTTCTTGGCGAGTTAGCACCGATAGCACTTTGCGTTCAACTATTTCTATGCTTAAGTTTTCAGCCGTCATGGGTTGAACTTGGGGATCAATCGCTAACAGTTGCGCATGACGTTTTGCATCTCTGGCGACAAAATTCAGCGCACCATCGGCTTTATAACCTACCAGAAAAGGCATATCCGAAACTAAAGTATTAGCATCAGCCGCGACACTACGCCCACCTTTGGCTTCAAAGGCGCGAGTGAAAAAGCGCAAATGATAGGTAGCTTTGGTATATTTTTCTAAGCCTAAGGCAAACACCGCATTGCCGCTGGCATCGGTTTGTGTCGCAGTTAGGTCTTCATTAAAGCCTTCTTTTGCATAATGTGGATCATAAAAATTGTAATCTTTATAACGCTTAAACGCGGGTAGAGCAGGTTTTAAAGTCAGATTAGCTTCAACTTGCCGTGCTTCGGCAGGTGTGCCGTATAAATTCTGTACATTAACCGTGACTTTCAAATCGTCAGGATGTACCCAACCTTCGGAAATCGGTTTAGAAAAAGTCGCGCTGGTTTTGATACGGTCAGGTTGAAATTCTTCCACTTTAACTTGGGTATCACCCAAAAACTCGTCGGTGCGTCCGTCTTTAACCGTGTATAAACTGACGGTGTAATTGCCTGTCGGTGAAGATTCCAGCGTGTCATAAGAGAGTTCGTTAAAACCGCCTGTGTCCAAATTAATTTTACTTTGTTTGACGATTAAACCGCGTGAATCGGCGATTTCGGCTTGTAAGGGTATGCCTGTTAATGGCAAGCCCCACTGCTCCGTTTTGACGATCATGCCAATATGAAAAGTATCACCTGGTCGATAAATACCACGATCTGAAAATAAATAGGCATTGAGTTGGTTTGCGTCTTTGGCATTGGCTTCACCCGTAATTGCAAAACGGGACAGATTCAATTTACGGTCTTCACGATCTATGGGCAAAAAGCTCATATCACCTTGATATTTAACCAAATAGAATATTGGTTGACGTTCACGCTCTAGCCCTGATAATTTCTCAAAGCGGGTTTTTCCTTGTTCATCAGTTCGACCACTAAATAACGCTAAGCCATTTTTGCCGATAACTTCGACTTCGGCCTCGGCTTGCGGTTTACCTGTTTGAATCGACTGCACAAATACCACTTGTGAACCATCTTGCTCAGTTTTGACCACAATACCTAAGTCGGTGACTAAAATTAAGCGACTGTCTTTGGCTTCTGTGTCACTGGTATCGTCAGGATTAGCAGGATCATAATTTTTTGCCGTTAATAAAAAGATACCGCGCTTGTTATTGCCTTGGCTATCAGTCATGTATTCGCTTAAATCGACAGGCTGATAATTGGGCGTTCCAGGAGCTTGTTCATCCAAAGGAATAGCCAATTCAAAACGCTCAGTTAAATTGTCTTGACCAAAATCGCCGTAAAATTCGGGATTGGTAAATTTTTGACCTTCGGTTTGTGACACTAAATGTTGCAGTTGATTGGGTAATACCCGTCCCAATTCGACTTTAATACCGAGTAAATCTTGTGCCATCAGAGCGATTTTTTTCTCGCCGCTTAAGGTCAGCAAAGAACCATCGCCTAAAATGCGTAACGCTTTAGGATAGTTAGGAACGGTTAGGGTTCTAAAATCAGGTTTAGGCAATTGATAGCCGCCAAATGATTTAATGTCTTTATTTACTTTGATAAATAATTGCCGCGCCACTTCAACTTTTAAACGAAAACCGTGGGTTTCTGAAAATTCATGTTCAGCAGGTAAGGCTTTTGCATCTAAACGGGTGCTGGTGCTTAAAATATCAGGCGTGACTTCCTCTACTGACCAAGGATAAGGTTGGGTATGATCCGCGTCTGGGAATTTTGGATTATCGCGTGGTAATAACCAGACTTCTATCGCCTGTGCCATTTTTTGTTCATGAACGGGCATCGTGGTATTGACCACTAAAATTTGTTCTTGTTGTTGAGTTTGTTTGTTAGGTATCACCGTCAACTGCACATCGTTGATGACTAGACCGTTATACAACCCAGGTACTTGAACATTTGCAGTTAACGGATCGCGGTTGATGACATTAGAACCTTCGACATTCACATTGCCTGTCAGTGTCAACACAACTTGTTGGTCATAAGATGGAATGGGCAACGATTCAGAATGCACAAACGCATTCAATTTTAACTTATCGAATGTGACGGTGAAGGTGAGATTTTTGTCCTGACTCTTATCTTCGGCGCGATTTTTAAGCGTTAACTGAATATTTTTTTCCACCGACACGCTATCAACAGGATGACTAAATTTTAATTGGATGACGGCTTTTTTTAGTGCAGGGTCTATGGGGTCTTGATAAAACTCCGATTTTTCTAGCGTTGAAGTAAACAGAGGGGCAGAAAATTCAAACTGCCAGCGGGCTAATTCAATTTGCTTAGCGACAAAATTCTTTTCTAATTTAACCGCATACTTTTGGCTGGCTTGCCATTCTTTATCGGGACGAAACTCCAGCGTTTTATCGTCCACCCAATGCCAATGACCTGCAATTTTTGGACTGATGCTAATGCCTTCGGTGACATCTTTATCCACTAAAGTTAATGGCGCGACTGACGCAGCAAAAGTCACAATTAGAGGATTAGGTGGTTCTTGATTTTCAATATCTGCGCGTTGAGCTTCCTGAATTGTAAAGTCAACCGTGACAGGTTTTGGACGTGCTTGCCACCACTGATAACCAAACCAACCCGATGCACTGAGACTGACGATAATTAACAATGCAACTAAACCAATGATAGGTTTTTGCCGAATCGTATCAACACGACTCAGTAACCAAAGTTTAATAGCACTAAACCATTTCGGCTCTTGCCATTGCACAACACCAAACAAACTCACTAATCCTTTTAGAATAGTGCTGAAAAACAAACCAAGAAGTGCAGTAAACTTAGTCATTAGAGCCACTCACGCAAAGTTAAAACCATTTAGATAATACTTATATTCTTTTTTTGTGACGATTTAAATAGCTGATTACAAATTTGGTTCATATCGCGTTTTGATGTCATGATAAAGTTTGCATTTTCCCCACGATACTATGTCTTTAATTGTTAATCAATGAAGGCTAAGTTTACCTTATAATCATAGAGTTACGTTGGGAAAATGGAGGTAGCCCCTATTCGGCTAACTCGTTGAAAAATTAGGAACTGCATTGGTTTGTAGAGACTACCTGTTTTTCTCCGTTATGCTAAGTGAATTGCTTCGTTACTTGTTGTGTAGATTGTAAATGTTGGGTTTCGCACGCTCTACCCTTAGCTAAACACCACACTACGCATACTCAACGAACCTAAATCCATCTCTTCGTTAAAAAATTGTACGCTATCGGTGTTATCTCTTAAACCCAGTGCATACAGCAATGGCAAATAATGTTCATTGCTTGGATGTGCCAGTGTTGCCAGTTTGCCTAATTTTTGATAGTCAATTAACGCTATCGGATTATTATCGATAATATTTTTTTTAACAAAAGCATCAAATTCTAACGCCCAGTCGAATGCTTTGATTTTTCCGTCCCAGCTAAGAATGCCTAAGTTATGAACGATATTGCCGCTGGCTAAACCCTGATTTCTGAGTTCGAATAATTCTTTGGCTAAATTGAAGTGGTATAACGGGGGTTTAGTCGCATCAATACTCATCTGAAAAACGGGTATATTGGCGTTGGGATACATATTTTTTAAGATAGACCACGCGCCATGATCCAAACCCCAAGCAAAATCTTCCTGCACGGTTGTTGATTTAATGGCGGATATAAGTCTGCGTGCATATTCGGGTGCGCCTGTAGCGGGGTATTGAACCGCAAACAATTCTTTTGGAAAACCACCAAAATCATGTAGCGTTTTTGGCTGTTCTGCCATCGTCACAAACGTTCCCTTTGTTAGCCAATGCGCCGATATACATAAAATAGCGTTAGGAACGGGTAATTGTTCACCGATGGTTTTCCAGCTTTGGCTATAGCTATTATCAGTAATGGCATTCATCGGATTACCATGCCCAACAAACAAAACAGGCATTTTGCCAGTTAGCGTGCTGTTATTGAGGGTTTCATTTAACGCCATAAAGTGTCCTGAATATGAAGTGCGTAGAGTCCAATAGGCTTGCCGCATTGTGCCGCATGATGACGATAATCATACGGCGGATACGCAAGCTATACCACTTTACTTCAGTGGGGCGGGTTATTTAACCCGCCCCACACGTTTGAATTCAGGCATGATGCTTAGTATAACGCCAAGATTAAAACGTTGCGACGGGGTGAATACCCCATCGCGCTTCGGCGCAGGATTTTTATGGGTTTCGCAAGCTCTACCCATCTTACGGGTTAAGTTGATGCCTATGGGGTAAAAAAGCGTTACCCACCCTACTCATCTACCGTGCTGAGCATTCACCGGGTCTGAGGTTGATCAACTTCCTCTGCTTGCCCAAATCCAATCCTTCTTCATATCCGCCTTCACCGCCGCCTCTCTCTCCTCGCGTTCCTCGAATGTTTCGCCTCTTGAGGTTGATACCACCAAAAATGCCGACTTTATTAAACTCTCCTCGCGTTCCTCGAATGTTTCGTCTCTTAAGAGCGGCGGTTCGGGGAGTCGGTACTTGGCTATAAAGCTCCGCATTATTTCGTCCTCTAACTCCTGGGATATTTCGAACGTTTCTTCGGATGCACTGCTTTGGTTGGTTGCCTCTGCACCGTCAGTCTTAGCTGCGGTTTCGCCTGCAGCGGCTTTTGTTTCATCGTTCATGCTTTGGTTCCTCGTTATGTGTTTGGTGTGCTGTTTTTCGGTTGCCTCTCGCCCCTTCTCTTCCTCGTCTTCCTCCCTCCGCTTTCATCGGTTTTTCTGCCTAG
Organism: uncultured Methylococcales bacterium; assembly: GCA_903902705.1. Taxonomy (GTDB): domain Bacteria; phylum Pseudomonadota; class Gammaproteobacteria; order Methylococcales; family Methylomonadaceae; genus UBA4132. The sequence goes on along the minus strand of CAIUVX010000062.1, from coordinate 910 downwards.
TCCTCTGCCCCTAATAACGCGATAAGATACGCTACATAACGCGATAAGATGCGCTACATAGGATGCGCTGAGGTACGAAGCGCATCGTTCGAGTGACAACGCGATTGATGCGCCTCCTATCGTCGGCACATCCTATGCTCTTATCAATAAAACACGGTTAAATGAATTTAACAGGCATATTGCTCGGATTATTCGCCTCCGTCAATAACGCGATAAGATGCGCTACATAGGATGTGCTGAGGTACGAAGCGCATCGTTCGAGTGACAACGCGATTGATGCGCCTCCTATCGTCGGCACATCATAACGCTCTTATCAATAAAACACGATTAAATGAATTTGACAGGCATATTGCTTGGATTATTCGCCACCGTCAATATTAAATCCCCCCGAACATCCCCAAGTATTGGAATAAATACCTAATTCCACATATTTATGAAAACTTGAATAACGCCAATCGGCAACGTGCTTTACCCAACCATGTTTAACGGGATTCCAATGGATATAATCCACATGATTGTTAAAATCAGCTTGGTCAACAATCAAATGCGCCCAAAATCGCCGTTGCCATATTCCGCGTTCCCGTCGCTTATCCCGACTTTTTGAAACCCGCTCGCCTTTATCAATGGCACGCGAGAAATGACCTTTAAGCAGATTCCAACGTGTTGAAAAATCAGCATCATCAGGTGGCAACGTCCAAATACAATGCAAATGATCGGGCATGATAACAATCGCATTAATATGAAAAACCCTGCGCTCTTTAACATAGCGAAAAGCCGCTCTAAGCGCGTCAATCTTTTCAATCAACAAATGATTATTGTGACGTTCGGCAAGATTCACTGTGAAAAACCAAACGCGATAAGATGCGCTATATAGGATGTGCTGAGGTACGAAGCGCATCGTTCGAGTGAC
>CAIUVX010000061.1 GCA_903902705.1 uncultured Methylococcales bacterium | reverse complement strand
GCGCTGAGATACGTTTATTCTTCGGATTCTCTACAAACTGCCTAAGACAACCTTTACATCGATATTTCGCCGTCCCAACTCTATTACTACCGTTCTTTACTATATCGCTATGTTCACAATACGGACACTGCATTTTTCACTGCTCGTTTCGGCTAAATTTATAATAATATCAAATCACTCACTGTTTATGACTACCAAACTTTTGTTATAGCGATATTAATGACTACCAGTCCTTTACAAGGACTGGTAGTCATACTCAAAAGTAAAAACAACAGATTTTTTATCCTAAAAATTAGCTTAAACGCTTATTCTAGCTTTGCCTACACTGAATTTTGAATTACTCTCTCGACAAACTATCTAATTTTGCAATCCATTCATTTCTCACTCTATCAGGGCTAAACAAAAGAACGTCTGCTAAATAGTTCAAAATCAACTCAATTTTTGATAAATGAATTAGTCAGGAAAACTATTTTTTTGATACACTAGCAAGCTTACATTATCTTAAAAGGGGAATATCGTGAGAAAAATTCAAACGCAAATTCTTTCAATTGCTACTGTTATGCTGATAGGAATTACTATGTTTTCAATGGCAAACGCCACTACACCCGAAGAAAATAGCACTGCTGGGTCTACCTTCATTGCGGAAAATGCTAAAAAAGCCAATATCGTCACTACTGCTAGTGGCTTGCAATACGAAGTTTTGACTAAAGGCTCAGGGACTGTTTCACCGTCTGCCGATGACACCGTGACTGTGCATTACAAAGGCACAACGCTGGATGGCAAAGTGTTTGATAGTTCTTATGATCGTGGTGCGCCTGCTTCGTTTCCATTAAACCGCGTTATCGCAGGTTGGACAGAAGGCGTACAGTTAATGAAAGTAGGTGATAAATTCCGCTTTTTTATTCCACCCAAGTTAGCCTATGGTTCAGAAGGCGCGGGTCGTGATATTGGTCCGAATTCCACGCTCATTTTTGAAGTTGAGCTGATTAAAATTTAGTAATCCTTTCGTAAGTTGGGGGGCGTGCGCGAACCCCAACAATAGTTATCCACCTCTTTTTAAGTGTTGGGGTTTGATCTCACCCCAACCTACATCTCGTTAAACCCCCATGCCTACTTACTCGCTATTCGCCACCACGCCCAAAGCGATGGAAAACTTATTGACCTTAGAATTACAAAGTCTAGGCATAGAAAATATTAAAGCGACTGTCGCGGGCGTTGCCTTTCAAGGTGACTTAGAAACCGCCTATCGTGCTTGTTTATGGTCGAGAACCGCTAACCGTATTCTGCTAGTATTAAACAGCTTTACCGTTAAATCACAGGATGATTTATATCGCGGTGTGCAGGAAATTAACTGGTTTGAACATCTCAATCCTGACGACAGTTTTGCGGTATCGTTTAGTGCGAGAAATTCCGAAGCCATTAATAACACCCACTTTGGCGCGTTAAAAGTCAAAGACGCGATAGTCGATCAAATGCGGGCAGCTTTTAATTGTCGTCCTAGCATTAATACCGAACAGCCGAGTATTCGTATTAACGTCCATTTACAGGGTGAAAGCGCACAACTCAGTTTGGATTTATCAGGCGAAAGTTTGCATAGACGTGGTTATCGAGATGTGAGCATCAAAGCCCCAATGAAAGAGAATCTCGCGGCTGCGATGTTATTACGTTGTGGCTGGGCGGACATTGCTAAACGTGGCGGCACATTGCTAGACCCCATGTGTGGTTCGGGTACCTTATTATTAGAAGGCGCGATGATAGCCGCTGATTATGCACCTGGTTTATTGCGTGATTATTTTGGCTTTATCGGCTGGAAACAACACGATGCCGAGTGCTGGAAAAAACTTCGTGCCGAAGCAGTATTACGCAAAAATAAAGGGCTGAGCAAACTGCCTGTTATTATTGGTTTTGACAAAGAACGCCATACCGTCAATACCGCGCTTGCCCATATTGCTAACGCTGGACTTGCAAAATATTGTCATATTGAGCGGCGTGATATTGAAGATGCCGCGCCCGCTGAAAGTTGGCAAGCAGGTTTGGTGATATGTAACCCGCCTTATGGTGAACGATTAGGTGAGGAAGCTGAAATTGCTGAACTGTATAAAAAATTTGGCACAACTTTAAAAACTAAGTTTCAAGGTTGGCAAGCTGCACTGATTATCAGCAATCCAGAATTAGGTTTTCGCTTAGGTATACGCTCACAAAAACCCATTACCCTATTTAATGGTGCGCTGGAATGTAAGCTATTACGCTTGAACATTGAAGAAAGTGCATTTTTTATTCCTAAAGCGCACACGACAGAAGAACGCATTGCTCAAGTTACAGAAAACGTAGGTCGGGTTAGTCGTGAGCCTGTCGAACCGTGTACCCAACAACCTCCAGCAGAAATTGAAAACACTGGCGCAATCATGTTCGCCAATCGCCTACAAAAAAATCTAAAAACTCTCAGTAAATGGGCAAAACAAAACGCCATTACTTGTTACCGTGTTTATGATGCTGACTTGCCCGAATACGCAGTCGCTATCGATATTTATCAAAGCGAACAAACGTGGGTACACGTTCAAGAATACGAACCCCCTAAAACGATTGACCAACACAAAGCCAATCAACGCCTTGCCGAATTATTAGCCGAAATTCCGCGTGTGTTAGGCGTGAACCGTGAACAAGTCGTGTTAAAAATTCGCCGTAAACAAAAAAATACCGATCAATACGAAAAACACGGTGATACGGGGCATTTTCATACTGTTATCGAAGGCGGTTGTAAATTGCTGGTGAATTTTGAAGATTATTTAGATACAGGTTTATTTTTAGATCACCGTCCAATCCGCCTGAAAATTCAACAGCAAGCCAAGGGCAAACGCTTTTTGAATCTGTTTGCTTATACAGGCAGTGCAACGGTACACGCCGCAGTCGGTGGTGCAATCGCAAGCACCACAGTGGATATGTCCAATACTTACATTAACTGGGCTAAAAATAATCTCGCTTTAAATACCACCAGCGGCGAACATGAGTTTATTCAAGCCGATTGTATAGATTGGTTAACCAGTGAAGCCAAACAAGCTCAGCCTAGACAATACGATTTAATTTTCCTAGACCCGCCGACTTTTTCTAATTCCAAACGCATGGATGACGTGTTTGATATTCAACTCGACCATATAAAACTGATTAACAATGCCTTGAGTTTATTAGCAAACGATGGCATTTTATATTTTTCGACTAATTTTAGACGCTTTAAAATTGACCTCGCGGCATTGGCAGGAGTGCGTATAGACGATATAACCGCTATCAGCATTCCCAAAGATTTTGCCCGCAATGCCAAAATTCATTATTGCTGGAGCATTCAAAAATGCGTAGAGTCAAAATAATAGTCGCAGGTCGTGTACAAGGGGTTTATTTTCGCTACTTCACCCAAAATAAAGCCAAAGAATTAGCCATACTAGGCAGTGTCAAAAATTTAGACGATGGGCGGGTAGAAATTATTGCCCAAGCTGACCACCACATACTGGAAGATTTTATTCGCTGGTGTCATAAAGGACCTATTACAGCGCGAGTTGATAGCGTTGAAATCAGCGAACTTGAACCTGAACAAGCGTTGACAACATTTATTAGAAAATGAACAGCTAGAACATAACGGCATAAAATGCTAAAGTTCTAGCATTATTTTTAGCATTCAAAAACTTTAACCTTACTGGCGTTGCACATTATGAAATTAAAAAATCTATTACTTGCCCTGTTGACTAGCCTTGTTATCGGCGTATTTGTTGTCGGTTGTTCTGATGACAAAGCTGAAAAAACCAGCAAAAAAGCAGAAGAAGTGTTTAATCCCTTCGATCATTCCAAAGACGAAAGAATTAGCAAAGCTGAAAAAGAACAGTTTGAAAAAGCCTTTGCCGAGCAGTGTGTTAAAAGAGAAACAACCGCCAACCCCAATGCCGACAAAGATCGCACCACTCAATCTTGCACCTGTGTTGCGACTTATTTGATGAAAGATTTAACCGCGAAAGAAGCCGAAAAATTTGTCACTGAACACGAAAACCCCGTGTCGCTAACCTTCAAATTTGAAAATGCGGCTTATCATTGCTTGCAACAAAAAGCACCGCCTAAAGATGCAGGGTTTACCCCAGTAACACCGAAGTGAGTAATTAAAAAATAATAACATGATGACTAACTGCCCCAGATTCCAATACACTATTTACTATAAGTTATAGTCAGGAGTAATGATGACCGCCCTGCAAAAAATTACCCATTTAACAGAGCAGGACTATTTAGCCTTTGAATTAAATGCTGATATGCGTCATGAATATATCGACGGACAACTCTATGCAATGGCTGGCGCGAGTGAACGCCATAATCGAATTGCAGGTAATGTATTTTTTCAGCTTCGGTCGGCGGCTCGTGGTGGGCATTGCGGGGTATTCATGAGCGATATGAAACTAAAACTAGCATGGCAAAAAACCTATTATTATCCAGACGTAATGCTAGTGTGTAATACGCAGGACAATAACGAATATTACAAACAACAGCCATGTTTTATCGCCGAAGTATTATCAACCAGCACCGCCAATACCGATAGACGAGAAAAATTAGTAGCCTATTCAAAAATACCCAGCTTGCGTTATTACTTACTAATCAGTACCGATAAAACCCAAGTTGAATATTTTGTTCGAAATACCCAAGATGAATGGCAAACTGCATTATTAGAAACCGATGAAATATTAACAATTGATTGTGAAAACTATCACGCGGTTTTGAGGTTAAGTGATATTTATGAGGATGTGGTGTTTGATAATTAATGAAACTATTGTTTTGGAATATCAATAAAAAACCATTAGCCAAAGAAATTAAATTATTATGTGATGAACATGATATTGATGTATTAATTTTGGCAGAAAATACGATAGAGTATGCAGAAATTTTACCTATTTTAAATCAAGATACCGATAGAATTTTTATAGAACCGTTTAACCCATCTAACAAAATATGGTTTTATACACGCTTTCATGATTTTGAATTGGTACATGATAATAATTTTTGGGGTTGTTCAATTAGAAAATTAGTACATCCTGTCGGTGTTGAAGTTTTGCTAGTTGCCGTACATATTCCAAGCAAAATGCACAGTGATGAAAATGAACAGGCTTCGATAGCGAGTAGAATTGCTAGAGAAATTGATATACGAGAACAAGAGCAAGGTCATACCCATACTATTGTTATCGGTGATTTTAATATGAATCCTTTTGAAATAGGTTTAATTGGAGCAGACCATTTTCATAGTGTTATGGATAAACAAATTGCCTTAAAACAAAGTCGTACAATATCTGGAGAAAAAAGAAAATTTTTTTATAATCCCATGTGGAGTAGATTAGGTGATGATTCAGAAGGCTGTGCTGGCACTTATTACTACAGTAAAAAAATGAATAATTATTTTTGGAATACCTTTGACCAAGTTCTACTGCGTCCATCATTACTTGATTGCTTTCTCCAAGAAAATTTAAAAGTTATCGACAAAATTGGTGATGTCAGTTTGATAGAAAATGGAAAAATATCAAAGAAATTTTCAGATCATTTGCCAATAATGATTGAATTGGCGATAGAAAATATTAGGAGTTAAGTATGTCTAGTTTAAGTAGTATTTTTGATGGCGTTATTGATGAAAATTCCACGATAGTAACTCCTATCGCTGTATTAAAGGAATTGACACAAGAGCTAAATAAAAGAACCAAAGGTTTGTTATTTGCCAAAGTGGAGCAACATATAGATTCAGAAAATCATAAATTTTATCTTGAGTTTTACATTACAGCACCCTATTTAAATAATTACAGCTACGATGCGTTTACGGTAAATCATGACCTAGGCTTTTATCCATTAAGTATAAAGAGTAATTCGGGTAAATTAGTAGCAAAAGCAGAAAATCAAGAAGAATTTGAAAAAGAATTAAAATTAATTTTTTCATCTTCTGAAATTAAAAAAGTTATTAATGGTTTGCTGGCACAAGTTAAACAAGTTAAACCAATTACAGCAATAGATGAAGACGGTGATGATATTCCATTTTAATATCGGTAAGCAGCGGCATAGGTTGGGTTGATTTATCAACCCAACAATAAACAACGAGTTACACAATATGTCTCCACAAACAATAAAACGCGCTAAATTCACGGAGGTTTTTAATAAGCCTTCATCAAATAAAAATGAAGCGAAGAAGTTTTTAGCAAAATACCCGATAGCGTATAGTGTGGATGATGTTATTTTGCCAGAATACTTTGAATTAAAATCGAATAAAGCTAAAACTAAAATTCGTTTATTAGATAGAAGCGATAATAATAATCCGCGCATTGTTTATGGCTGGGGCAGTATAAATTGATTACAAAACCGTTCGCGCTGAGCCTGTCGAAGCGTGAATGTGGTTCGACAAGCTCACCACGAACGGTATCACTTTATTGTACTTTGGCTATATGCAGTGGATATAAAAATTAATCAGCAGATAATTACGCATCAAACTTGTACTCAAGTGTTAGTTTGGGCAAGCCCTAGTAATGAAGATTTATTAATTGGCTTTCCTAGAAAGCTATTTAATCATTTGTTAAAACGTTATGCGATTATGATTACTGACCAAGAACAAACGCCTGATGGCAAACGTTTTTGGGAAAGGCGTATTGTGCAAGCGTTTAATGACGGGTTGTTTGTTTATTTTTATGATAAAACAAATAATTTATTAACTGCTATCAAAAATAATGACGATTTTTTTGAAAATTATGAGCCAGAATATTGGGGTAATGACAAGGCACAAAAAAATAGTTTATTTATAATCAGTGCAACTGCCATTAGCCTAAAAACCAAATATCACGCAATAATAAATAACCGAGACAAAACCATGCTAACCCTTAACTTTGATACAGCAACTGAGCAAACACTTAATGCACTTGCCCAATCAGAAGAAAGAAGCATTGAACAAGTGCTGATTGAAGCCTTGCAGCTTTATCGTGAAGCAGAGAAACTAGAAAACCAAGAGCTTAATAAAATCGCCGCTGCCCGTTTAAATGACGGGCAGGCGTTTATTCGCGTTTCTTTGAATGACTTATAATCATGTATGATTTGGATTTTCACCCAAGCGCACTCAAAGAATGGAAAAAGCTAGATAGTGTCATTCGCGAGCAATTCAAAATTAAATTAGCAGAACGCTTGCAAAATCCCCGTATTGCCTCTGCACAAATCGAAAAAAATCGTTACAAAATAAAATTACGCGGTGTGGGTTATCGTTTAGTGTATGAAGTACGCGATAATGAACTCGTCATCATGGTTATTGCAGTAGGTAAACGCGAACGTAGCGCGGTTTACCGATTAGCCGATAGTAGAAAATCCTAACCTTAAAATAAAAATATGCCAAAAAGAACCGACATAAAATCCATACTATTATTAGGCGCGGGCCCTATCGTTATTGGGCAAGCCTGTGAATTTGACTACTCAGGCACGCAAGCCTGTAAAGCATTGCGCGAGGAAGGTTATCGCGTGATTCTGGTCAATTCGAATCCTGCGACTATCATGACCGACCCCGATATGGCGGACGCGATTTACATCGAGCCGATTGATTGGCAAACGGTGGAAAAAATTATTGCCAAAGAACGCCCCGATGCGGTATTGCCGACCATGGGCGGACAAACGGCGTTGAATTGTGCCTTAGATTTAGATAAACACGGGGTATTGGCAAAATACAACGTGGAAATGATAGGCGCGAGTAAAGAGGCAATTAATAAAGCCGAAGACCGCCAGCTTTTCAATGATGCCATGAAAAAAATTGGCTACGAAGTGGCAAAGTCTAAAACTGCGCATTCGATGGAAGAAGCCTTAGCTGCACAAAAAGAAGTCGGTTATCCAACAGTGATTCGTCCGTCATTTACCATGGGTGGTAGCGGCGGCGGTATTGCTTATAACAAAGAAGAATTCATGGAGATTTGCGAACGCGGTTTGTATTTGTCGCCAACCAATGAGTTATTGATTGAAGAATCGGTACTCGGTTGGAAAGAATATGAAATGGAAGTGGTGCGCGATTCTAAAGATAACTGCATTATTGTGTGTTCGATTGAAAACTTTGATCCAATGGGCGTGCATACGGGCGATTCGATTACCGTTGCCCCCGCGCAAACCTTGACCGATAAGGAATATCAAATTTTGCGTAATGTGTCGCTGGCGATTTTACGCGAAATTGGCGTGGATACAGGCGGTTCTAACGTGCAGGTGGCGATTAATCCTATCGATGGACGCATGATTATTATCGAAATGAATCCACGGGTATCGCGTTCGTCTGCGTTAGCATCTAAAGCCACAGGTTTTCCAATTGCCAAAGTCGCGGCTAAATTGGCAGTCGGTTATACGCTGGACGAATTGCAAAATGAAATTACGGGCGGTAAAACGCCTGCATCCTTTGAACCGTCAATTGATTATGTCGTTGTCAAAGTGCCTCGTTTTACCTTTGAAAAATTCCCACAAGCCGATGATAGATTGACTACACAAATGAAGTCAGTCGGTGAAGTCATGGCAATTGGTCGCACGTTTCAAGAGTCTTTACAAAAAGCCTTACGCGGTTTGGAAATTGGCATTGATGGCTTGAATGAAATTACCGATTTAACTGCTGATAACGCGGCGGACAAAATGCGCCGTGAAATGCGTCACCCCGGTCCTGATAGATTGCTGTATGTTGCCGATGCCTTCCGTAGCGGTATGACGATTGCCGAAGTGCATGACTCCAGCAAAATTGATCCGTGGTTTTTGGCACAAATTGAAGATTTAATTTTCAGTGAAAAATCTTTGGCAACAAAAACCCTGTCTACGCTCAAAGAAGGTGAGTTGTTTAGGCTAAAACGCAAAGGTTTTTCAGATAGACGTTTAGCGAAATTATTGGATGCCTCAGAAACCGAAGTGCGCAACGTGCGTCATAAACAAGGCATCCGTCCTGTCTATAAACGTATCGATTCTTGTGCCGCTGAGTTTGCCTCAGATACTGCCTATTTGTATTCGACGTATGAAGAAGAATGCGAAGCGCGAGTCACAGACAGAGAAAAAATTATCATTCTAGGCGGTGGGCCAAATCGTATTGGACAAGGTATCGAGTTTGATTATTGCTGTGTTCATGCCGCCTTGGCTTTGCGTGAAGACGGCTATGAAACCATCATGGTCAATTGTAATCCTGAAACCGTGTCCACTGATTTTGATACCTCTGACCGTTTGTATTTTGAATCGTTAACGCTGGAAGATGTGCTGGAAATTGTCCACATTGAAAAACCCAAAGGCGTGATTGTGCAGTACGGTGGACAAACACCGTTAAAATTAGCACGCGCCTTAGAAGCGGCAGGAGTACCGATTATCGGCACATCACCTGATTCAATCGACTTAGCCGAAGACCGTGAGCGTTTCCAAAAATTATTGGAGCGTTTAGGCTTGAAACAACCACCGAATGCCACCGCCCGTTCTACCGAACAAGCGATTAACGCCGCAAAAGAATTGGGTTATCCGTTAGTGGTGCGTCCGTCTTATGTACTAGGCGGTAGAGCGATGGAAATTGTGTTTAATGATGAAGGTTTGTATCGCTACATGAAAGAAGCGGTCAGCGTGTCCAATGATTCGCCTGTATTGCTAGACCGTTTCTTAGATGACGCGGTAGAAATGGACGTGGATGCGATTTATGACGGTGAGCGCGTGTTAATCGGCGGTTTGATGGAACACATTGAACAAGCGGGTGTGCATTCAGGCGATTCTGCCTGTTCTCTGCCGCCTTATGAACTCGCGCCTGAATTACAGGATCAATTGCGTGAACAGGTTGCCAAAATGGCAGAAGCCTTGGGCGTTCGCGGCTTAATGAATACCCAGTTTGCCATACAAGGCACGGATATTTATGTGCTGGAAGTCAATCCACGCGCCTCACGCACCGCGCCGTTTGTCTCTAAAGCCACAGGTTATGCGTTAGCAAAAATTGCCGCTAGAGTCATGGTCGGACAAAGTTTAGAACAACAAGGCATCACTGAAGAACGCATTCCCGATTATTTCTCAGTGAAAGAAGCGGTATTCCCCTTCGTGAAATTCCCAGGGGTTGATCCATTGCTTGGGCCTGAAATGAAATCCACAGGCGAAGTCATGGGCGTGGGTAAAACCTTTGGTGAAGCCTTTGCCAAATCACAACGCGCCGCAGGGGTGGATTTGAATGCCAGCGGTAAAGTGCTGATTAGTATTCGTGAAGCTGATAAAGTGAAACTGCCAGAAATTGCGCGTATGCTGGTAGAAAAGAATTATGAAATCGTGGCAACGCCTGGTACAGCACGATTTCTTAAAGCGACAGGTATTCCTTGCGAAGAAGTGTACAAAGTCAACGAAGGCAGACCCAATACCGTGGATATGATTAAAAACGATCAAATTCAATTGGTTATAAACACCACCGATGGCAAACAGGCAATTTCCGATTCCTTCACCATGCGCCGCGAAGCCTTACAACACCGCGTCACCTATTACACTACAATGGCAGGCGCGAAAGCCGCCTGTTACGCGCTGGGTGAGTTGGACGCTGGCGATGTAAATTGTTTGCAGGATTTGCATAAGAGTTTGAATTAATTGTTTTATGATGTGGGGCGGGTTTTTACCCGCCTTATCTGTTAAAATTCAATAAATTCAATAAGTTATAAATATGAAGTCTGTTATTTTAAAATACAATAAATTCGATGGTGTATGGCATTTTACAGACCGTTCAAATTTGGAATTGATCAAAGAACATGGCTTGCTTTCGTTAGCAGAATTAGAAAGAAGAGGTATATCAATACCCGCTCCTAGTGGCAATGAATGGAGTCATGATGCAGATAAAATAAAAAATCTACACGAATATGTACACTTAGCTTTTATAGATGAGCATCCAATGGAGTATTGTGCAAGAGAAGATGGTCGAATTAAAGACCCAATTTGGTTAAAAATTGATGTGTCAATTATTTTGGGTGAAAACGTACTTTTTTGTAGTGATGTATCAAATAAAACAGGTGTTAATATCCTAACCTCTGAACAGGCAAAAGGTCATATCGATTTTGATGTGCTTTTCACTTATATGGATTGGCGAGACCCAATGGTTCAAAGCAGAAGACAAAATGCAAAGAAATCAGAGATTCTTGTTCCAAATATGATTCCCGTAGATAAAATTTTAATGTACAAAAATGGCTAACCGTCCCGTTTTCATCCCTTTATATAAACCTGAACACTTAGTTGATGAAGTTCCAATAAACTTTCAATGGAACTCTGGTTTCGCTGAAGTTCAGAAAAAGAAAAATATAGTTGCTTTACATGATGTAGCTAAAAGTAAAGGTTTATTTCCTTTATTAGAAGTTTCGACAAAATCAGATGAAAAGCTTGGTCAAAGATTAAGTGCTTTTAATCTAAAAATTGATTCTAAAATTGGACAAATAACTATTGAATCGGCGTTCCAAGGCAGTAAAGTATTTAAGCATGGGGGACCTTACACTGATATTTACAAAAAAGATAGTCGCGATGCAAAAAGGGATGAGCGGTTAAAACAATCTGGTGATCTAATCGGTTTTAATTATTTTGGGCAAGAATGGTCATTAATACCTAAAACGGCATTTTACGATTGGCTTTTTTTAACTGCATTGCAACCACACCAAGAATATTTAAAACGTCTTTTTGAATACAAAGGATTTACAGATATTGAATTTAATCCAGAGAAGTCAATTAACTGTCAGGCAAGAACTTGCGCTCTTTTGTTATCTTTATTAAAGCTTGAATTATTAAATGAAGTTCTGGAGAGTCAAGATAGTTTTATATCATTCGTTTTAGCCGATTCATTGAAACAAAACCACTCATTAGATATTCTTCAATCACAGGTATTTTCTGTAGCCTTGTAGACAAACTTATGCAATGTCGGAAATGCCCGTCCTGCGCTACCGCTTGGACGGTCTTATTCCGACCTACTTTTTTATAGTTCCCACCGCTCCAGCGTTGCGAGACATGACGCTTGAGCTTCACACAGGTATTCCAACGCACAACGTTGAAACGATGCAAACAATAAACTGCTAAAATGTTGGGGTTCGAATCTCACCCCAACCTACAATCATTTGGAGAATTAAGAAAATGGGAAAAGTACCACTGACCGTCAAAGGTGCAGAAAAATTACGCGTAGAATTAGAAGAATTAAAATTTGTGGTGCGTCCACGCATCGTGAATGCGATTGCGACCGCTAGAGCGCATGGCGATTTAAAAGAAAATGCTGAATACCATGCTGCAAAAGAGCAACAAAGTTTTGCCGAAGGGCGCATTAATGAAATTGAAGGTAAATTGTCCAATGCACAAATTATTGATGTCACTAAAGTAGATGCGAACGGTAAAGTGGTCTTTGGTGCGACGGTAGAAATTGAAAATTTGGAAACTGAACAGCGCGTAACTTATCAAGTAGTCGGCGAAGATGAAGCCAGTATTAAAGAAAATCGTATTTCTATCGGCTCGCCGATTGCTCGCGCCTTAATCGGCAAAGGCGTTGAAGATATTGTCACCGTTAAAGCACCTAGCGGGAATATTGAGTATGAAATTATTGCGGTGCAGTATATCTAAATACTGCTGAAAGTAGGCGCGAATAGCTCGCGCCTACTTCATTCAAACGCATCACTACGCTTGTGATTAATTCAATTGCCGTTCAGCAATTGCAAATAGTTGATCGAGTGCTGGATAAGCCGTGGTATCCAATTCTGGCAAAATTGCCAGTCCTGTCACAATGGGTAATCGGGTGGGTCTTTTATGCAGCCCGTATTTTGTCCAATTGGGTAGATAAATAGGTGCAGGTGCATTTTTATCGGGAAATAAGGCAATAACTCCCACAATAGGTTCTTGCTTTAATAATTGGCTATATGCGTCATAGACTGCCATATTAATAAAATATTTTTCTAATAAACTAGGTAAGTGATATTTTCTTACACTACTGGCTGAACTATATTTGGCATCGAAAACTAAATAAACAGTTTTATCACTAGAATCTATTCTTAATACTAGATCGGGACACCAATAATCATAATCTCCATTGATTGTTGCGTGTTTCATATCTACTAAATCTGCGTGTTTTGTCTGCACACTATAAGGAAAAACTTTAGGCTCATAACTTAACGTTAATTTAAAACCATTGCGTTTAAATGTGACTATTGACGGCACGAATTCTAATTGAGATGACCAATGGGTATCAATAGTTGTCCAATTATTATCATATAAATAATCTATCAGTTTAAATAAGGCAACAAACTCATATAATTTTGATACTGAGCGTAATTTTGCTAGATAATTTCTACCATTCAAAGAAGGCTCGCCTAAAATATACCAATCGTGTAATTGTTCAAATAAACGCCGATAAACCCGCGATGCTCTGACAAATGGGGTCATAATAGGTCGGAGTTCACCTTGATAACTTATCGCTAGGTTTTTTTCAAAGTAACGAATAAACTCTTCCAGTTGGAGTAATTGATTTTCACAACGCTGTTTCATATTAGACGAAGTGAGCCGTGATAATACATCATTCAGAGATTCATAGTCGGGGTCATGATAGGCAATTTTACTGTGTGCAAAATCAGGATTAATGCTATCCAATAAGGTAGTAATAATTCGCCGCATGGAATAAAGTCCACCTAATAAAATAGCGTTTTCTTTTACATTAGCGGTTTGTTCAAGTGTCGTTACTTCCGTTTCAGTAATCGAAAAACTACGACCATTAACTACTACATCACCTTCACCTAATACGGGTTCTAGTGCGTCTAAATTAAATATAATATCAAAAGGATCAATATCACTATTTTGTGAGGCTTTCCACGCGGCTTGTTTAATCGGTATTAAACGCTTGCGTAAATGATATTGCAATTCCAAACGGCAACTAATTAAGGTATTAACAAAGGTTTCTGCGGTATTAAGGATAGTTTCTGGATCACTGGTATTTTCTATTGATAAATCAGTGCGTGATAAACAAATGCGCATAATGTCATTTTGTTTATGTGTTAAATAACGAATCATTTCTTCAACTTGTTGCGCATTGGCTTTTTTTACAATGACTTCAAAACGCAATTCAAAGCGTTGTTCAGCTAAGTGTATATTAACAATGGCAAGACCAAATGATTCGCGAAATAAACTACCAGAAACTGAGCGAAAAACATTACCTAATTCTTCGCTGTAAACTGCCGTTAAATCCAATTCATCATTTTCAATGAATAACACAGGGTTTTCATTATTACTTACATTGAATAATTCAAAATACACAGTTTGGTCAGCACGGATAATATAAATCTCATGATGATGACCATTCCACGCGTGATATTCATTATCAACGAAAAAGTTTATTTTCACAGTGACTTACCAGCAGAAAAAATCGTAAGAATGCAGTTCTGTTTCACCGTACGCTAACATTTTTTCTAAATAACTCGCCGAATCTTTTAAACCCTCATTATCACAAAGTTGTTTTAATTCTATTAACCGTTTAGCAAACTTTTGTCCATTACCACGCACTTGAGGTAAAACGTGTTGTAATATTGCTAAATCCAAGGCTTTAAAATCATCACAGCCAAAAAAGCGCATTAACGAACTGGCTTGAGCGCAATATTGACGAATAATAATTTCTTTACGCTGACTAATACTTAATGGGCGACCATTTTCTAAACTGGGATTAGATAATATTTGCCGCACTTTATTAAAAATAATACTTTCTTCATCAGTAAAAGTCGGAAATCCTTGTACTAAACCAAATAGTTTATTCATTTCCAACGCCGATAATGGTAACGCGATTTCTTTTTCTAATGAGGTATCGTGATCGTCTTGTAACGCGCTATTCGCTTCCATGACTAATACGGGCGCACGGTCAACAACACGCGGACTCAATGGTTCGGTTGTGCCGTCATAATTAATGGTTGCCAGAAAACGTAATACAGGTGGCACGGGTAATATATCCTGCCCTAAACGTAATACTCTATCACCTTCACCATCTGCCATTGCCATAAAGGCTGACCAATAATGTTCAATCGGACTTAAATTCGCTTCATCCAATAATACATAAGCCATCGCCTGTTCATCTTTTTTGGTTTCCAGACTTAAAGCTTCAATAAAGGCATATAAACCTGTATTAGCGGATTGGAAACGATTGGATAATGGATTATAAAAGCCAATTAAATCCTTTTGTGATGTCCATCCGCGTGCCACCGATACTTCTTGTAAGCGGGGTTGTAATTGTTGTGATTCGATAATTAATCGTGCTAAAGACGTTTTACCAACACCAGGTAATCCAGCCAAAAAAGTAATAAACGATTGTTGGGTTGATATTAATAAGTTAGCAACTTGCCATGAATCAAAATAACGTCCTTTTAAGCGTAGATTGTGTTTTACGGTTTCCACTACTAAGCGTTGCTGCTCTAGTATATCAATATGCGTAAGAGGCTTTACTTCAACAAACACACTTCTGTTTTTTTCAGTTTTATTAATAAAAAAAGAACCATTAATGTGCTCTACAAACGGTTTTAATTCTATTAACTTGGTGCGTAATTCATCTTCTGTTTTATCACGCTCAAGTTTTAATTTTTTTGTTGTTTCTATAATAGAGGAATTTTCCTTTTCATAATGCTTATAGATAACTTTACCTTCTTCGATTCTTTTATTGATCCCATCCAATTCAGCCGATAAATTGAGGCGTTCAACAATTTCACTCAGTTGTTTTTCTTTTTCTACGATAGTTTGATCTAATAACTGCACTTTTTCATTGCGTTCCGCAACGGCGTGATCTAAAACAACATCTTGATTGGCTTCTTTACGTTTACGTTCAACATCAGCACTGAGTTCTTTTAGTTCTTTATCTTTTTCTTTTAAACGCTGCTCTATCAAGAAGATTCTTTCTTCTCTGTCATTAATATCTTTGTTTTTTTCAGCCAGAATTTCTTCACGCAAGTGTTTTAATAATTGAGGGCGTTTTTGAGAGATAAAGTTTTGGATAAGTTGTTCGCCATAATTACTTTTTAAAAACGTTTCAATATTATCTTGTATCTCTTTTTGCTCATTATAAACATTGTCAGCAATTTTTGATAATTGCGCTAATCGGCTTTTATTCAGTTCTTCGCTAAATTTTGCATGATTACTTGCCAATTGTTTAAAGATATTCCAGTTTTCTCTATTGAATGGCGTTGTCCCTATTTCGCCTGCTAGTTTAGAACAATAGCGGACAATTTCTTCATCTGAGGCATAATCGTAATAATCGGCTTGATTAATAAACTCATGAAAATTTAAAAACAGAAAATGATAGGGTCTATTATCAATTAAAAAACTAAAGCCACTTTTAGCAAAGTTTTCATTATTAATTTTAAATAGCTGTCCTAAGCTCATTTCATAGGATTTTAATAATGGCTTGTCAGTCAGTAATTCTAAATAAAATCCTAAGTCCTCTTCTTTGTATTCCCAAGCAAAAGGTCCAAAACAATCTCCCGCTTTGTTTTGAATAAAAATATATTCAGTGCTGGGGTATACTCCTTCAAAGTAGCGGGAGTTTTTGTCGGGTAATTCACCTTCGATAATTTCAATCAATTCACTAGGCTTTAGGCGTTCTGCTTTTGTACCTTGCGTTAAATACCGTGATGCTTCAGAGGGGTCAATATTTTCGCTGATATAATCAGAGGGTTTTATTGGGCTGCGAAATATTTGCCACTTTTTAAATTTTTCATCAAGGGTTTGATAACCCGTGGTGACAAATACTCTATTAGTACGACAGAAATTATCGGCATTCAATTCTTTTAATTCACGATCAATAATTTCAGCAACAGGTCTAATGTTACCTTGATCTGGATTTACTTTTGAATGCAGTTTAAAGGCTAAAATGCTACGCTCTTCTTTGGGAATATTCATTGAGACTCCTGTATTTTGTTAAAATAGTGCTGGTTTTATTGTATAATTTACACAGTGATTAAAAAATTAATCTAATGTTAATGGCAAGATGAAAAGCACATGGCTGTGAGCCTCGCGCCTTTCCCTAAAGGTTATTTAGTCGGATTCAACCGATAAATAACGGTGATTTGTCCAATCGATTGAATGAGTTCTGCCCCCGTACTGGCGCAAATTTTTTCGCTGATTAGCGGGCGTTCATCACGCTCGGCGCGTATCTTTATTTTAATCAGTTCATGATGGTCAAGTGCAAGCTCAATTTCAGCTAATACAGCATCGGTTAGCCCATGCTGACCAATGGTGACTACGGGTTTTAAACTATGCGCTTCGGACTTTAGTTTTTTCTTATCGACTGCTTTCACGTTTTATTCTCAAAATCAAAAACTTAATTCTACACTAAAAATAAGGCGTTATGGCACGAAGTAAAAGCAGTAATCAATGGATGCAGGAACATTTTGATGATGAATATGTCAAACTAGCTAAGGCGCAAGGCTATCGGTCACGCGCAGTATTCAAATTGTCGGAGATTCAAGAAAAAGATTCTCTCATTAAGGCAGGTATGAATATTGTTGATTTGGGTGCAGCACCTGGTGGTTGGTCTCAGTATGCTAGACAACGGTTAGGCAAGGGTAATAAATTGGTTGCACTGGATATTTTACCGATGGATGCGATTGAGGGCGTAGATTTTATTCAAGGTGATTTTCTTGAGCAAGCGGTCATAGATCAATTAGTTGCTGTGCTGGATGATCTGCCTGTGCATTTAGTATTATCAGATATGGCTCCGAATATGAGCGGTAATAAAGCGGTGGATCAACCACGTTCGATGTATTTATGTGAATTAGCACTAGACACAGCTAAGAGCATTTTGGCAAAAAATGGTGGATTTTTAGTGAAGGTATTTCAGGGCGAAGGCTTTGAAGATTTTCATCGTGAAGTGCAAAATCATTTCACCAAAGTAGTCATTAGAAAGCCAAAAGCATCCAGACCGCGCAGTAATGAAGTATATATTTTGGCAAAGGGCTTTAAATAATCTTTA
This sequence comes from uncultured Methylococcales bacterium, assembly GCA_903902705.1. Taxonomy (GTDB): domain Bacteria; phylum Pseudomonadota; class Gammaproteobacteria; order Methylococcales; family Methylomonadaceae; genus UBA4132. The sequence goes on along the minus strand of CAIUVX010000061.1, from coordinate 7,537 downwards.
TTAAGCCTTATATTCACAGAACTGGTGGGATTTACTTGGTTTTTAGTTAATTCCGCTCATAAATAACGACGGTCAGGGTGTTGTCACCTGATATAATTGCTCAGTTTTTTAAACCGAGAGATGTTCAAAGCCTAGGGCGTGTAAATGAACGATATGATAAAAAATATAATCCTATGGGGTGTCATTGCGGTTGTCTTGATGCTTCTCTTTAGCGGTGTGAGTTCTCAAAAAGAGCGCGTTGATTCATCGTTGTCCTACTCTGAATTTATCGATTCAGTGAAGGCAGGACAGGTTCAACAAGTTACTATTGATGAACATATCATTAAAGCTAAAATGCAGGATGGTCGACAACTTAAAACCTACGCGCCCAATGATCCACATCTAGTCGATGATTTACTAGCAAATGGCGTTGAAACTAAGGCTGTTCCCCCTGAGCAGCCGTCTATGTTAATGCAGTTATTGGTTTCTTTTGGTCCGATGCTATTACTGATTGCCGTTTGGGTATTCTTTATGCGTCAAATGAACGGCGGCGGTGCAGGTGGTCGTGGCGCAATGAGCTTCGGTAAAAGCAAAGCGCGTATGCTGGAAGAAGATCAAATTAAAATCACCTTTGCCGATGTCGCAGGTTGTGACGAAGCAAAAGAAGAAGTCGTGGAAATGGTCGATTTTCTGAAAGACCCTGCTAAATATCAACGTTTGGGCGGTAAAATTCCCAGAGGTGCGTTGATGGTAGGTCCTCCTGGAACAGGTAAAACACTGTTGGCTAGAGCCATTGCAGGTGAAGCTAAAGTCCCATTTTTTACTATTTCTGGTTCGGATTTTGTGGAGATGTTTGTCGGTGTTGGCGCATCACGGGTGCGTGATATGTTTGAAACTGCCAAAAAACACGCACCTTGCATTATTTTTATTGATGAAATTGATGCGGTCGGTAGGCAACGTGGCGCAGGTTTAGGCGGCGGTAATGATGAGCGTGAACAAACCTTAAACCAATTATTAGTTGAAATGGACGGCTTTGAAGGTAACGAAGGCATTATTGTTATCGCTGCAACTAACCGTGCCGATGTATTAGACAAAGCTTTATTGCGTCCAGGTCGATTTGATCGTCAAGTCACTGTTGGTTTGCCTGATGTGCGTGGACGGGAGCAAATTCTGAAAGTTCACATGAAAAAAGTTCCTTCAGATGATGATGTCGAAGTGAAATATATCGCGCAAGGTACACCTGGTTTTTCAGGGGCTGATTTAGCTAATCTAATTAATGAAGCGGCTTTATTAGCGGCGCGTATGAATAAGCGTGTTGTCAATATGGCAGATTTGGAAAAAGCGAAAGACAAACTCATCATGGGTGTTGAAAGACACACGATGGTGATGGGCGAGAAAGAAAAGAAAATGACGGCTTACCATGAGGCAGGTCATGCGATTGTTGGTAAACTAGTGCCTGAACATGATCCTGTTTATAAAGTCAGTATTATGCCCAGAGGTCGTGCGCTAGGCGTGACTATGTTCCTGCCTGAGCGCGATCAATACAGTGCCAGCAAACAAAAACTAGATAGCATGATTTCCAGTTTATACGGTGGTCGTATTGCAGAAGACGTGGTATTCGGCTGGGAACAAGTCAGTACGGGTGCATCCAACGATATTGAACGTGCGACTGAATTAGCGCGTAATATGGTTACTAAATGGGGCTTTTCACAACGTTTAGGACCTCTTTCTTACAGTGAAGAAGAGGGTGAAGTGTTTTTGGGACGTTCAGTCACTCAACATAAATCTGTCGCCGAAGAAACATCACACAGTATTGACGAAGAAATTCGTTCATTTATTGATCGCAACTACGAACGTGCTGAACGACTAATCAAAGAAAATATTGATATTCTCCACGCAATGGCGGAAGCCTTAATGAAGTATGAGACTATCGACAAACATCAAATTGATGATTTAATGGCGCGTAAACCCGTCCGTGATCCACAAGGGTGGGATGACAAGCCGCCGCGTGATGGCGTTAGTGTCGATGAAATTAAATTAGATAAACAATCTGATACATCAATTGGTAAAACAGCAGAGCAAAGCTAAACAGTATCAGAACAAACCCCATAAAGGAGAAACCTAATGTTTCTCCTTTTTTGTGTCTATTTACAACGTGACTGCATGGATAATGTTAGTTGGGTACAGAATTAAGCAATCAAACATCACAATTTTTAGGTTCTAATATTATGACAAAAAAATATTTTGGTACTGACGGTATTCGCGGCAAAGTCGGCGAAACCCCAATAACGGCTGATTTCTTATTAAAGTTGGGTTGGGCGGCGGGTCGAGTGTTTGCCAAGGAAGGTAATGGCTTTGTATTGGTGGGCAAAGATACGCGTATTTCTGGTTATATGTTTGAATCCGCCTTAGAAGCTGGTTTGACTGCGGCAGGCGTAGATACCCATTTATTAGGTCCTATGCCCACCCCTGGCATTGCTTATTTAACGCGTACTTTAAGAGCTAAAACAGGCATAGTCATCAGTGCCTCACACAATCCTTATTACGATAACGGTATTAAATTTTTTTCCGTTGAGGGTACAAAACTACCCGATGACATAGAAGAAAAGATAGAGTATTACATTGATTCACCGATGACAACGGTAGAATCTGCACAATTAGGTAAAGCAAAACGTATAGGTGATGCCGCAGGTCGTTATATTGAATTTTGCAAAGGTAGCGTACCGACACGGTTAGATTTTAGTGGACTGAAAATTGTCGTTGATTGTGCCAATGGTGCGACTTATCATATTGCTCCTCATGTATTCAGCGAAATTGGCGCAACAGTTATTACCATTGGTGTAGAGCCCAATGGACTGAATATTAATGAAGAATGTGGAGCAACCAGCCCAGCAAAATTAGTTGCCGCTGTACTGCAACACCAAGCCGATATAGGTATTGCCTTAGATGGTGATGGTGATAGACTGATTATGGTTGATCATAAAGGCGAAATAGTCGATGGTGATGAACTTATCTATATTATTGCCAAATCACGACTAGAAGCAGGGCAGATGCTAGGACCCGTGGTTGGCACATTAATGACCAATTTAGGCATGGAGCATGGCTTAAAACACCTAGGCATCGATCTACTGAGATCCAATGTCGGCGATCGTTATGTGATGGAGATGTTGACTGAACATAAAGGCATTTTAGGTGGGGAAAACTCAGGGCATATTATTTGTTTGGACAGAACTACCACAGGCGACGGTATTATTTCCGCATTGCAAGTGATGGCGGAAATGGAATGTACGGGTAAAAGCCTGTATGAATTAAAATCGGGGATGCAAAAATATCCGCAAATTTTAATCAATATTAAAACCACGAAAAAAATTAATATCAGCACTAACGAATACATACAACGATCAGTGCGAGCGGTTGAACAGCAACTAGGCAACACAGGACGCGTGCTATTAAGAGCCTCAGGTACAGAGCCGTTAATTCGTGTCATGGTAGAAGGAGAGCAGGATGAACTGGTCAGAAATTCTGCAAACCAAATTGCCGATGATGTTAGAAAAGCAATGGAAGCTTGAACAAAAAGCTATTAGCCTATATCATACGCGATTTTATTCTATGTGGGAGCAATAATAATGCGTCGATCTTTAGTTATCGGAAATTGGAAAATGAATGGCACTCTTGCAAGTGCAGAGTCGCTTGCCCAAGGCATTATTGCTGGTTTAAGCGCGGATATTGGTGACATAGCTGTTTGTGTTCCCTACGTTTATTTAGCGCGTGTTAGCGAGGTGATTAAAGGCAGTCGTTTAGCACTAGGCTCACAAAATATTGCAGATAAAGCTTCAGGTGCTTATACAGGTGAAATTTCAGCCACCATGCTGAAAGAGTTTAACTGCCAGTATGCCTTGGTAGGACATTCAGAAAGACGTAGTTATTACGGCGATACTGACGCATCAGTAGCAGCTCGTTTTTGTCAAGCGCAAGAACAAGGCATCATCCCCGTTTTATGTGTTGGTGAAACCTTAGAGCAACGTGAAGAAGAGCAAACTTTCGCCGTTATTGACCAACAACTGAATGCGGTTATCGATGTGGCTGGTATCGCGGCTTTTAATAATGCAGTGATTGCCTACGAACCTGTTTGGGCAATTGGCACAGGAAAAACCGCAACTGACGAACAAGCGCAGGAAGTGCATCACTACATTCGTCAATTTATTGCGGCAAAAAATCAAACTATCGCCGATAAAATCCAAATTTTATATGGTGGTAGCGCAAAACCAGACAATGCAAAAGGCTTATTTGCCATGCCAGACATTGATGGTGGTTTAATAGGTGGGGCTTCGTTGGATGCGGAATCCTTTTTAGCGGTTTATCATTCAATTTCAGAGTAGTTTAGACTTTCATGTATCAGGTAATTATTGTTATTCATGTGTTGTTGGGATTAGGCGTTATTGGTCTAGTCTTAATGCAACAAGGAAAAGGAGCTGATGCAGGAGCTGCTTTTGGTACAGGTTCTGCGGGTTCAGTGTTTGGCGCACAAGGTGCTGCGTCATTTTTATCTCGCTCAACCGCTGTTTTAGCAACCTTATTTTTTTCCACCAGTTTAGGACTTGCGGTGGTAAATGGTCACAGAGATACCGAGCGAGACTTAATGACCTCTCCCGCACCTGTTGAACAAAATAACTCAGGTCTTCCCTCCGTAGAAGGTGCAAAAACGCCAGAAATCAAAGCACCTATCGCCGTGCCTGATACCAAAGAAGCCCCTATGCCTCAGTCTGCTGGTCAAGCTGTTGATACCTCAACGCCAAAAGCGATTGAAGAGGTAAAACCTACTGAGGCAGTAAAACCCGCTGAACAAGCTAAACCAATTGCAGAAAAGAAACCCGTTGAAACCGCTGAGAAAAAGCCAGTTGTTACGGAACACAAACCTGCTAAAGATGACAAAAAAGCCGATACCCACAAAGGTAAAGACGCTAAGAAAGATCACTAAAGATTATGCCGATGTGGTGAAATTGGTAGACACGCCATCTTGAGGGGGTGGTGACGCAAGTCATGCTGGTTCGAGTCCAGTCATCGGCACCAATAGAGCATTCAATAGGATGCAAAGAAGTACACCAAACCCGCAAGCTGTAAGGCTTAGCGGGTTTTTTGTTGTTATTGAAGTTCGTTAAGATTCGTTTACAATCGCCACATAGTGGGGGTATAAATGGGGGTATCTGGTAAAACTTATACCCCCTTGATACCCCCAGATACCCCCATAACGCTAAAAGTTGATACCCCCATTATGATAAGCGATAGCAAAATAAAGAGCGCAAAACCTAAGCCAGACAAGGCTTACAAGCTAGCCGATGAAAAAGGAATGTACCTGCTAATTAATCCAAACGGAGCTAAATACTTTAGGCTTAAGTATCGCTTTGCTGGAAAGGAAAAAACATTAGCCCTAGGCATATATCCAGAAACCAGCTTAAAACAGGCAAGGATAGAACGCGACAAAGCAAAAGCATTATTAGAGCAAGGCATTGATCCTTTAGCCGATAAGCACGCGGTTAAAGAAATTAAAGTTATCACCTTTGAATTTGTAGCGCGTGAATGGTTAGCCTCAACTGCCCACACAGTCAACACCCAAACCCACCAAAAGAAAATAAGCCATTTTGAACGTTTAGTTTTTCCTTTCATTGGTAATTCGCCAATTGGCGAAATTAAATCACCTGCCATATACAGCCTCATTAAGCCGTTATTCAACAAACTGGAAACAGCCCACCGCGTACACAGTGAAATAAGCGCGGTTTACAGTTATGCGATAGCGCACGGCTTAACCGATTACGATCCAGCGCAAGCCGTGTTAAAACAGATACCCGCAAAAAAGGCAAAACACAGAGCGGCGATCACCGAACCGCAAGAGGTAGCGCAACTGCTAAGAGACATATACAACTATCAAGGCACATTTATTGTGCAGTGTGCCTTTAGGCTCACACCGCTATTATTTCAACGGCCTGGTGAAATAAGACAAATGCAATGGAAAGATATAGACCTGAATGCTAAAGAATGGCGTTATTTAGTCACAAAAACCGATACACAGCACATAGTCCCCTTATCCACACAAGCAATAGCCATACTGGAAGAAATTAAGCCACTAACCAACGGCGGGCGTTATGTGTTCCCTAGTTGTCGAAGTGATAACCGCCCTATGTCAGAAAACACCATCATGACCGCGTTAAAAACCCTAGGCTATAACAGTGACGTAATGACCGCGCACGGTTTTAGGAGTACAGCCTCAACGCTACTCAATGAACAAGGCTGGAGTCCTGATGCTATCGAGCGGCAATTGTGCCACATGCCACGCGATCAGGTTCGAGCGGCTTACAATCGAGCGCAATACTTAGACGAAAGGCGGCGCATGATGCAAGCATGGGGGGATTATTTAGACGGCTTACGCAATGGGGCGCAAGTGATAGCGTTTAAAAGGCAAGGCTGAATTTGTGCCAATTGGCACAGTGTCGGTTTTTAGGGTAAATCCATCATTAAATCAAAAGCATAGCTTTATATCTGCCACAAACACCGCCATAATTTGGCTAAATGTGGTTATATTTGGCTAAATGTGGTTGTAATTGCTTTAACTGGATAGCTTTAGCGGGCGATAAGTAGGAGTCATTACCCTATTTCCAGTTTTCCCCTTTCGTAATGATTGCACTTGAATGGAGTGTTATGAATCAATCGAATATATCGGCTGATAATTTGCCTAATGTCAGTGAAGAAATAATTAAGACATTTAAAAAAATCAATGATGATGTTCTTACTAGAATTGAAGATATAACGGGCAATAATGAAGCTATAAATCCAGTAGATATTGACAAAATAGAAGAATCTTTAACCGCCGCTGGTTGTAATGAAACTGAAAACATAAATCTCAAGGGAGCATTAGTTTTATGTAGGTTCTTTTTTCCTAAAGCCGTAGCAGAAGGCAATGCAAAACGTATTATTGAGATTTTATGTGAGGCTTATCTTTACGCTCATAGTTTTAATTATCACCGACAGATATTAAGCGAACAAAAGGGAGAAATCGCAAAAAAAAGACATACTGAAAACTACGCATTAAGAAATGATGCAATTATTTATTATGAAAATAACATTGAAACACTTAAAAATAAAAGTGCTGAAAAGGTAGCAGAACACATGATAAGTAATAACATACTACTTGCTAAACATAGAACTATCGCAGGCTGGATTAATGAGTATCGAAAATATGGTTCTGTTGGCAGTTATGATAAATATTATTTCAAGAATAACTGATAACAATAAGCATACAGTCTGCTAGCAGACCGTACACTCAGCTAGCAAACGGTATTCATTTTTTCATTTATATGCGGATAATGCCTAATCAAAGAACTTAAACGCATATCTTTGAGGCTTAGTGAAATGATAACCGCACCACAAAACGCCACCATACCACGCCACACATTGCCAATTAGTGGCTATGTCCGTTTAGATCAATTAGTAAATAATCCCAAAAAAGGCACACTAGGCATTATCCCTATTTATCGGACAACGTGGCTAAAAAATCAAAAACGGG
>CAIUVX010000060.1 GCA_903902705.1 uncultured Methylococcales bacterium | reverse complement strand
TTAAGCCTGTTGCACTACCGCCTGTTGCCGTTAAGTTCGCGGTGTTCAGGTTGGTAATAGTGCCATTCGCTGATCCAAGGCTGCTTAAGCCTGTTGCACTACCGCCTGTTGCCGTTAAGTTCGCGGTGTTCAGGTTGGTAATAGTGCCATTCGCTGACCCAAGGTTGGTTAAGCCTGTTGCATTACCGCCTGTTGCTCCTAAGTTCGAGGTGTTCAGGTTGGTAATAGTGCCAGTGGTTGCCCCAAGGTTGGTAATAGTGCCAGTGGTTGCCCCAAGGTTGGTGATATTACCATTCGCTGACCCAAGGTTGGTTAAGCCTGTTGCACTACCGCCTGTTGCCCCTAAGTTCGAGGTGTTCAGGTTGGTAATAGTGCCAGTGGTGGCTGATAGACTATTACTTGAAATAGCATTAGTCGCTGATAAGTTGTTTCCCACCGCTAAACTACCCGTTGTCGTAACAGTTGACGTATTCAAATTGATAGCATTACCAGCGATAGTAACGCCTGCACTTGATGCGGTCACATTTCCGCCGCCAGTGACACTCAAAAAATTGGTAGCCCCAGAAGCCGCTACACTGTTGATATTACCAGTGCTGCCATCTAAAATTATGGAGGAGGAGGGGGTAGAAGTAACTTGACCAAAATTATTTACGATATTTGCCGTATTAGAAACCCCTAAAGTGACATTTTTGTCACTCACCCCTACTATGGCACTGGTGGGGCTAACGAATGTTGTTCCTGTAAGCGTTCCGTAAGCATCAGTAGCATTTTGTCCAACAACTACAGCATACGCTGATGGACTTAACAAGCTCGCCACTATCGCGGCTATGGCTGTCTTACGGAAATAATGGCTGGGATGATGTATGTTAGTTTCCATAGTATTTGCTCTCTTAGTATTCATATTAGGGTACGGACTTTTCTGTTTAAAAAGCCCAGAAGTATTATTGTGTCTGTGCAAAGTTAATAATCATGATGAAATCAGGTAACGCCTTAGAGAGGAGTCATGCTAGTAAACCACCTCTTTTTTAATGGCTACGCAACCGTCCTTACCTGCGGGCATAAGGTACACACGCAATTGCGGGCCACCCTCTAGCACTAAAATACTTTTTTGAATGACACCAACAAACTTAAGTTGCGCGTAACCCTTGGTTGCCACATCTTTACAACTGTTTTGCCAATGCGTCACTGCTTCATAAGTGCCACCACAGCCAACCGCTAGCGGGGCAAAATCAGCACTGGCATACGACAATACTTGTGGTGATTTAATTTCAAACGCAATGGAGGTTGTATGTTCGTTAGGCGTTTGCGGCGATATTGTCAACGACGCGCCACTTTGCTCAGCACCTGAGGTCAAAAAACTAGACACTTGATTAATACGCCCTAAACAATCCGTTACCCCCGCTTTTTGCGCCGCTTGAGCAAGCGCGTTCAATTGCGCTGGAACCTCTACGGGTTTTTTCGCCGTTGTCGGTGCTGTAGTCGCAGCGGGCAGTATTTCTTTATTATTGGCGGTGAAATCCTTGGCACAGGAGCTAACCATAATGCCCATAACAAGAATGCTTGCAGTAAGTGAAAAGCGAGGTAGTAGATTGTTCACAAGATAACTCCATCAGTGTTGATATTGCCAAGCGTGGCAACCGATACAAATCGGTAATATCAAAAGTGTAGTTTTAAATTAAAAAAATACTATTTGTGAGAGGAGAAATATTTTGCAGATGCGGGGGTGTGGAGTTACAGTTACTTATAAAGTAACGGCTTTAATATTATGTTTATTAATGATAATTATAAAAATATAAGCTAATATTTAAAAAATAATTTTGTGAGGAGTTTGCTTTCATTGTGATCTCTGTCCACAGTTAAGCCAGTTTGTAGATGCAGATTCTCAATCAAACGCGATAAGTCAAGTACAGTTTTAAACCTGTTATAGCGATATTAATGACTGCCAGCCCTTTAAAAGACTGGCATTCATGCCCAAAAAATCCACTACCGCCTATAAAGCTAACCAATAAAATCAGTCGGCGGCAATTGCACAAAAAAGCCTTGCTCTTGCAAACTGGCGAGGACTTTTTGACTGTCCTCTTTGGCAAGTTTGCGCTCTGGGGTTAGTTCTAGTTCCAAGACAAATTCAAGCGTACCAAACGTTTGTAGTAGCTCAGTTGGTACACGCGAAAAATCATTTTTTTGGCTTATGTATAAATACAGCAGGTGTTTTTTTAGGCTTTTATAAACGTAACAGGGCATAAATTTTTGCAGAGTGTGAAGTAAATTCGCCATTCTACTTTAAAATGCCATACTCTTTATTTTGTTAGCCACAGACACAGCATGGATCATTCAAGTCATTTTTTTAAAACCGCCTGTGTATTTGAAGCGGCACTGATTATTGTCGCCTTATTATTGGGCTGGATTGCTGATATTGATCCCTTTGCGACTTTGTATTTTTCAGAAACTTCAATAGCTATCGGTGTCTTAGGCACAGTACCGTTATTTTTGCTGTTTTTGGCGTTGGAATATTTTCCACAAAAATCGTTGGTGACGATTAAAAATTTATTGCTGAGAACCTTAGCACCGAGTTTGTATCAACGTCATTGGATGGATTTGCTACTATTAGCCACCATAGCAGGCGTTTCGGAAGAATTATTGTTTCGTGGAGTGATTCAACCGTGGATTACTGCATCGTGGGGATTAACCGCTGGTTTGTGGGTTAGCAATATTATTTTTGGGCTGGTTCACGCTATTACCCCGCTGTACGCGCTGCTAGTGACTTTTGTGGGAGTCTATTTAAGTCTATCTATGACGGTAGACGGCGGTGATAGCAATTTATTAACCCCTATTATTATTCACAGCTTGTATGATTTTCTGGCGTTTATCGCACTGATGCGCATGTATCGTGCTAGTTTGTTATCATGAACTCTCTCTCGCACTTCAGGACACACCATGTACAATCCCAATGACCACCAAGCGTTAAACGCTGATCTTAAATTGCCTTGGCTAATCGTCGGCATGATGCTAGTCACGCTGCTGATTTATCTGGTTATTTGCTTTACCTTAGGCACAGAGTTACAAGAGCCTTTGCCTGAAATAACGCGGATAAAAATTAGAACCGCGCTGTATATCATCGCTATTGTTACCTTTCCGATGACTAATTTAATTCGCCATATTCAATTAAAACTGAATCAAACCATGCCCCTCACTCAGACAAACTATCGTGCTGAGGCAAAAAAACGTTATCTACTCACTATTATCGTGTCTATGGCTTCGGTGGAAAGCATTGGTGTGTTTGGGTTTTTGTTATTTATGTTTGGTGATGGTGTTAATAATTTGATTATTTTCACAGTGTTATCTGCCTTAGGAATGTTTTTATATCGTCCTAAGTTAGATGAATATAGCTACATTGTTGAACTACTGGCTACCAAAACGCATGAATAAATTATTAGCGGATGCGGATATTTGCGTTAAATGTGGCTTATGTTTGCCGACTTGCCCGACTTACCTTAAAACTGAAAATGAAAACGAATCACCGCGTGGACGCATTGCCTTAATTCAAGCGTGGGCAGGTGGGCATCTGGAGGATTCTAAAGCGGTGCGCACTCATGTTGATAATTGCTTGTTATGCCGTGAATGTGAGCGCGTTTGTCCTGCTGTTGTGCCGTATAGTCAGTTGGTTGATAATTTTCGTAGTCAATTTTTTGTAGACAAAAAATCGTCTGTTGCAGCTAGTTTATTGAAAGAAGTCGCACAGCACAAAACTGCACAACGACTCACGCAAATCAGCTTAAAGTTGTATCAAACCACGCCCTTACAAAAAATAGCTCGTTCGTTGAAATTACCAAAATTAGTCGGTCTTGATAAAGTGGAGCGGTTATTAAGCCATTATTATGAACCGACCGAATTGGCAGACTATTACCCCACAACCGCAGAATGCAAAGGCACGGTAGGATTATTTATTGGCTGCATGGGGACGTTGCTGGATTTTGCTACTATCGAGGCGGCAATTAAGGTATTAACGGCAGTTGGTTTTAATGTTGCTATTCCCACTCAGCAAACTTGTTGCGGTGCATTGGCTTTGCATAATGGCGATAGCGCGAGTGTGGAAAAATCAGCCAGTATCAACAGCGAGGCGTTTGGCAATCAACCGTTAACCGCGATTGTCACTATCGCTAGTGGTTGTGGTGGACAGTTACAAGCGTATTCACAAACGGAATTTGCCGATAAGGTGATGGATATTAGCCAATTCTTAATGCAAGCCGATTGCCATTTATCCGAAAAATTGAAGCCGTTAGCGGCAAGCGTTTGTTTGCACACTCCGTGTTCGTTAAAAAATGTGATGCGAGCAGAACAAGGCGCGTTGCAATTATTACAACAAATTCCTGAATTAAAAGTCACCAAACTATCCAAAGCGATTGTTTGTTGTGGTTCAGCAGGAAGTTATATGTTGGAACACGCAGCAATGGCAGAATCGATATTAGCTGATTTGTTGAATGCAGCAGCGACAACTCAGGCGAATTATTTGATTAGCTCAAATATAGGTTGTGTGCTGCATATTGGCGCAGGTTTACAAGAACGGGGAATAACGATGGAAGTATTACATCCTGTGGTTTTGATTGCGCGACAACTCAAATAATAAATGAAACCTGTTAGGTTTCAAAAACCTAACAGGTTTAGTGCATTCGACTTAACTTACTGAGGATCAGCCACTTTTATTTTTTTACGACGAAAATTACGCCCATAAAAAATCTCCATCACTTCCCTGCGCAGTTTCTTTTCAATTTCCGATTTTTGTTCACCAGATAAATTACTTTCTTTTTCAAATAAATAATTTTCTAATTCCGTTTCTTTGAGCATCATTTTGGTGTGAAAAATATTTTCCTGATACACATTCACATCAATCATTTGATAACTGGCTTGCGTGTCTTTGGCAATATACTCTTGAATAGAGGTAATATTGTGGTCGATATAATGTTTTTTGCCTGATATATCACGCGTAAAACCACGCACGCGATAATCCATAGTGACTACATCCGATTCAAAACTATGAATCAAATAATTCAAGGCTTTTAATGGCGAAATACGACCGCAGGTTGACACATCAATATCGGCACGAAAGGTGCTAATACCGCTATCAGGATGGCTTTCAGGATAAGTGTGGACAGTAATATGACTTTTATCCAAATGCGCTAATATCGTTTCAGGCAACGGGCCAGGTGATTGGCTATTCATACTCGGTGGTGGCGGTGAATCGCCTTCGGAAATCAGCATGGTCACACTCGCACCTTGCGGATCATAATCCTGACGAGCAATATTCAGCACTTGTGCGCCAATAATGTCAGCCACATTTTTAAGAATTTGTGTGAGTTTATCTGAATTGTAGGCTTCGTCGATATACTCAATATAAGCCTGCTGTTGCTCTGCGGGTGCATAACAAATATCGTAAATATTGAAACTGAGCGACTTTGTTAAATTATTAAAGCCGTGTAATTGCAATTTATTCAATTTATTCAATGTGGTTAAACCTCAATAACTTCAAAATCATGGGTAATTTCTACCCCTGCTTTTCCTAACATAATGGATGCAGAACAATATTTTTCTGCCGACAATTTTACAGCGCGTTCTACCGCCGCCACTTTCAACTCATGACCTGTTACCACAAAATGCAGGTGGATTTTACTAAATACACTAGGCACTTCATCTACGCGCTCTGCGGTAATTTCTGTGACGCAATTTACGATAATATTTCTACCTTTTTGTAAAATCTGCACCACATCAAACGATGAGCAGCCACCTAGACCTATTAAAATCATTTCCATCGGACGCGCTCCGATGTTACGCCCGCCATGATCTGCTGCGCCATCCATAACCACCGCATGACCGCTGCCTGTTTCACCAACAAACATCACGCCATCGACCCATTTGACTGTTGCTCGCATTTTCTTTTCTCCAGATAAAAATGATGGGCATGGTAGCACACAATAGCTATTGCTAGAATGGCATTATTGATTTTTAACACTTAGTTATTACAAATTTAAAGCACGCGAATTATGACAATAACGCGAATTTTCATATTTGTTAGCGGTAAAAACTATTTGAGAGTCGCTATAAATTAACGTATTCAAGGTAAATATAATCATCAACTCGTTGTAATTTATGTACCGAACCTGCATCAATCCTAAATTGAAAAGCATTAGCTGGCGGTAAATTTAATACCAGTGCCAATAATGCCCGAATGATACCCGCGTGAGTAACGATGATCACCTGATCGCTTGGGGTTGGAGTTGCTAATAATTCCTGCCAAAATTCACCAGCGCGTTGATATAAATCAGCAAAACTTTCACCATTGGGTGGCGTAGCAGTGGCAAAATTATCTGTCCAATGCTGTAAAGCGATTTGATCTATATCATCAAAACGTTGTCCTTCCCAATCACCAAAATTCAACTCTTGCAAACGTGGATCAATTATTACCGACTCAGAAAAAGTTTGTGCTAATTGTGCGCAGCGCGTGAGTGGACTGCTAAAAACGCGGCAATCTTGGTCAAAGCTGGGCAATTTGTCATGCAGGACTTCGACTTCTTCTGGAAAACTGATTGCCAAGCCAAGATCGCTTTGACCATAACACAGCCCTTCTACATTTGCTGTTTGAGTGTGGCGAATTAAATAAATGTCCATAAACTACTCATGCTTAAAATAAAAAAACGTCAGCGATTTGCCTAAAAAATCGCCCGTATACCACTGATGTGGCGGTAAAAATGTAATTCATTGGATAATGGCTAACCAAGATAACACAGCTAATAGCAACCAAGCCCGCTGAAAATAATAATTCTTGGTAGGCGCGTACAACGCACCTACCGCTTTGCTGTCTTCCATTCGTGCATAATTATAACCGTACATCAATAACAATGGCTTGATATTACATACTTGAACCACTATTCCAAACTATATCGTTGCCTATCGCATACAGTTTGCAATCCGCATTGACTCGGTATTCAGCTAAACGGTTTCTGCATTCTAATAATGCTCTATCATTGGCTTGAGTTTGCGATGAATAGCCAAAACCATAGCCCCACGCTTCCCTTCTATTGCTGTCGTGAGCTAAAGCAAGGGCTTTTTTGTCTGTCTTAGACGAATACTCCTGAAAAAAAGCCATAAACGCAGGCAATAAGCTTTGATTCTGGGTTGAGACAGAATGCGAACAAGGTTGTTTTGTAGCAATGCCCATTGATACGAATTTGCAATTGATACTGTCAGCAATCAATGCTGCTTTAGCCGTCACCTTATCAAACAAACTCTGCTCGATAGGTTCAATTATCACAGGTGGTTGGGATAACGCTATCTTACTATCTATATCAGCCCCAGTAATCGCCAACAAAAGTGCGCCAAAAAGTATTGGTGAACTCACAAAGCCAATGATGGCACAAATAATACCGCTAACTCCCCACACTCGCTGTTTTTTGACGATAGCCAGTATGCCACACAGCAAAGCCAGTGGAACAAACAGTGGCGCAAGAAAAAACAAACTGACTACGCCAAAAATAACCGACGCAATCCCCATATTATTATCCTGTCCGCCATCCTGTATTATCTTGTCTTCATAGTTATTCATACGACAGTCCCGCCTAAAAACGCCCTATTGACCGAATTTATTATGCGTGTAACTGAATCAGCGACGCAATAAAATTTATCTATACATTGTAAAATGCAATTATCCACACTCGAAAACTAATCAAAGGGCATGATCAAGCAACAGTTATTAACCACTATTCAATTAGCTAAAAATGAACGACAGCAAGAACTTAATTTATCGGAGTGTGAATTAAGCCAATTACCCAGCGAACTTTGGCAGCTCGATACTTTACGCACGCTTTACTTATATAACAATAATTTACGCTATTTATCTCCAGAAATTGGGCAACTCCACGCCTTGCAGGAGCTGGTTATTGGCAATAATAAATTACGTTGGCTGCCATCGGAAATTGCACAACTTAAACAGTTACGCGGACTTTACGCGCCTAACAATCAACTAAACAATTTCTCACCTGCTATTACTCAACTTAGTGCCTTGCATTCGCTCAGTTTATTCAATAACCCACTCCATCATTTACCAACTGAAATTAAACAGTTGAGCAATTTGCGCGAGCTATATTTGACTAATACCCAACTACACGATTTACCGCCTGAGTTTGGAGAATTAATAGACTTGGCTGTATTAGATTTAGCTCACAATCAATTTAGTCAAATACCACCACAACTCGCCTTAATCACTAATTTTAGAGTAGTCGATATGCGTCATAACCCCTGTTTTTTACCTGAGCAATTGGGTGAATTAAAAAAACAAGGAGCTGGCATTTATATTCCACAAAACTGTTATTTACCCGATGAAATGCTCAATGAATCCAGTGGAATGATAGACCGTTATTTAACAGGCTGGTAATTTCAAGCCTTGCGCCGACTGTGCGTCTAACGTTAAGTATTGTCAACACGCTCTCGCCAAACAGCTAGTTTTGCCAATCATCAATCATAAACGCATGACTGCATTATTGGTTCAATCGGTATAATCACTGCACCAATGGACACCGCATAATCAATTTAATAACAACCACAAGGCTTAAAATTATGAATACAACCGTCCTTTCCCCTATTGAAATAGGCTCTTATACGTTGCCGAATCGTGTCGTGATGGCACCTTTAACACGAATGCGTTCACCCGATGGCATCGCTAATGAGCTAATGGCAACGTATTACACACAACGCGCCAGTGCAGGGTTGATTATTTCCGAAGCCTCGCCGATTTCATCGCAAGGAATTGGCTATCCTGCTATTCCCTGTATTTACAATGCGGAGCAGGTTGAAGGCTGGAAAAAAATCACGTCCGCTGTTCATGCCAATAATGGGGTTATGTTTTTACAGTTATGGCACGTTGGGCGTATCTCTCATCCTGATTATCATAATGGCGAATTGCCCGTCGCTCCATCTCCTATTCAGCCTAAAGGTAATGCTATTACACCCAGCGGTATGAAACCCTTTGTCACACCGCATGATTTATCGATTGCTGAAATTAAAGAGATTGTTCAACACTATCGTCATGCAGCTCAAAACGCATTGGCGGCTGGGTTTGATGGTGTGGAAATACATGGTGCGAATGGCTATTTAATCGATCAATTTTTGCGTGATGGTTCTAATCAACGCACTGATGAGTATGGTGGTAGCGTGGAAAACCGTACTCGCTTTTTATTGGAAGTGACCGAAGCAGTGGTTTCAGTGTGGGGTGCAGAACGGGTGGGTGTGCGTCTCGCACCTAGCGGCACGTTTAATGATATGACTGATTCAGTGCCAGAAGCTTTATTTATTTATGTGCTACAACAACTCAATCGTTTTGAGTTAGCGTATCTTCATGTGGTTGATGCACTGGAAAGTGATATTCGTCACGGTGCGAATGTGGTTGATCTTGCGGTATTACGCGCCGCTTACAATGGGATATTAATTGTTTGTGGTGGTTATGATTTTGAGCGTGCAAATGAAACTATTGCACAAGGTTTAGCGGATGCCGTCGCCTTTGGGCAGTTGTATATTGCGAATCCAGACCTCGTGGAACGTTTTGCCGCGAACGCCCCGTTAAATAAGCCAGATCCCAGCACTTTTTATGGAGGTGAAGCAAAAGGCTATACCGATTATCCACGCTTAACCGATTAAGATTACTTTTCATCAGACATAAAAAAGGGCGATTAAATCGCCCTTTTTTAACTGCTTATTTTTTGTCTTTTTTCGCTTGTGGTTTTACAGGGATAACGTCATGATGTTTTGCATGATCAGGCGTTTCAGCGGTAGCGGGTTCTGGTGTTTTAGAACCTTCTTCAGATTCTACTTCTTTAGGCTCAGCTTCTTTGGTGCTATCTGTTGCAGGTGATTTTACCGTGCCAGCTTCTTCTACTTCAGTTGCTTTGTCTTTTTCTGCGGATGCCTTTTCTTCTGCAACAGGAGCTTGTTCGCTTACTGCTGCTTTGTCATCGGCTTTAGGTTGTTCGCCAGTTACAGGTTTATCATCTGCTTTGGGTTTTTCATCAACTAATGGGACTAAAATTTCCACTGTCGCTTGTTTGCGCATAGTCTCAACCATCTCTTGAACTTTTTTGCGCTCCAGAATAGGTTTTAATTGCTCTTTGACTGCGTCAAATGGAGGTGGCGTTTGAGCGCGTGAATCTTCTCTCAAAATAATGTGATAGCCAAATTGAGTTTTGACGGGGGTTTTGGAATACTTGCCTTTTTCTAATTTAGCAACTGCATCAGAAAATGGTTCAACCATTTGTCCTGCTGCAAACCAACCTAATTCACCGCCATTTTGTGATTCTTTAGCATCCAAAGAATTTTTATTGGCTAAGTCAGCAAATTTGCCGCCTTTGTCTAAATCTGCAATCAGTTTTTTGGCTTCGTCTTCGGTTTTAACCAAAATGTGACTGGCTTTATACTCAGTTGCATTAGTGCCACCTACTTTGCTGTCATATTCTTTTTTGAGATCTGCATCACTGACAGGGTTAGTTTTCAGAAAGTTTTGTAAGTCAGCTTGCGTCAATAAGGTATTTTTAGCATTTTCAAGCTGAATAGCCACTTCTGGCGACTTATCAAGTTGCTTTTGCAACGCATCTTGAATCAGTAATTGGCGTTGCACCAGTTCTTCAATCAATTTTTCTTTAGGAAAAGTTTGACCTTGACCGCGTACTGCGACTTCTTTTTCCAGATCGGCGAGTGCTGATTTGGCGATATAATGTCCATTAACCACTGCAATGGCATCGGCTTTGTCAACAACAGCAACAGGTGCAGCAGAGGTAGCTGCTGGCGTAGCACCATTAGCAGAAGGCGTAGATGCGGGTTTATCGCAGCCAGCAATTAGCGCACTACCAGCAACTAGCAGAGGAATAAGCTTTTTTTTCATGTGTTGGTTCCTTTAGTCTTTTTCAGAGGGTGATAAAGCATTAATACCTAAGGCGTGAATTTCTTGTTTCATTAAATCGCCTAAGGCTTGGTAAATCAGTTGATGGCGTTGCACTAGGCTTTTACCGTCAAACGCTTTCGCAACGATAGTAACGTGATAATGACCACCGCCACTTCTCGCACCTGCGTGTCCTGCGTGTGCCGCGCTGTTATCGATAATTTCTAATAATTCAGGCGTAAAAGCCTCAGTCAAAGAACGTCTAATTAACTCAGTTGTCATTGTGGAAACACCTTTTTGAATGGTTTAACAGTGACCTTGGCGTAAACGCCAGCGTCAATGTAAGGGTCAGCATCCGCCCATTGCTGTGCGGCGGCTAAATCAGTAAATTCTGCAACAATTAAACTACCCGTAAAACCCGCATCGCTTGGATTTTCGCTATCAATTGCAGGATGAGGGCCTGCTAGTAGTAAACGTCCTTCATTTTGTAATACTTGCAAGCGTTCAAGATGGGCAAGTCTTGCCGCTAATCTTTTAGCCAAGCTGTCAGCAACATCTTCGCTGATAATCGCATATAGCATAGTTTATTCCTCAGTTTCAGTGCTTTCAGAAGGATCAGGAATATACTGGTATAAATAAACCATTTGTAAAACAATAAACGCCACCATCAACGCAGGCGCGATAAAGGTTTTAAAAGACACCCAGTCATCGGTTGAATAGTGAAACATCACATAGACATTCAAAAAACCCACAGCGATAAAAAAACTTGCCCATAACAAATTGAGCCGTTTCCATATATTATCGGGCAAGGTCATATTGTCCGACATCATGCGTTCAATAAACGGTTTTTTGCCGATAAATTGACTACCCAAAAATACCAAACCGAATAGCCATTCGATAATAGAAAATTTCCATTTAATAAATTGCGCATCTTGAAAATACAAGGTCGCGCCACCCATAACCATCACTAGCCCCAGTGTAACCCACTGCATGGTTTCCACTTTATGGTATTTAAACCACATAAAAGTCACTTGCAAAATCGTAGCCATCATCACCACTGCCGTGGCGACATAAATGTCATAAACTTTAAAGGCGATAAAAAATAATAAGATGGGGAAAAATTCTAAAAGTTGTTTCATAAGTTGTTTTTTAAGGCTAGCGGGATTAGCGGGTTATTGGGCAGGATGGGCTATTGGTCAGTTAGTTAAGGTCGTTACATCATGGTGCTACATTGAATTTTTTCAAGGCTAGTTGGCTTAATGATAATGCACTGTCTCAGTGTTGATAACAGCTATATAGATTATCACAAAATGACTAAAGCTGAATTTTTGTAGCAAATCAATCAATTTCAATTTCGCATTGTAAAATTTTTACCCGTTAATGTACATGATAGCCTCTGCGTTTCTGTTAAAATACATCCTTATTTTTGGAGACTTCTCATGGACAAGCACACTCAAACCGAACTAGAAGCAGCCGCTTTTAGACAGCTCATCAGCCATTTACAACAGCATACCGAAGTACAAAACATTGAATTAATGGTTCTGGCAGATTTTTGTCGTAATTGCTTGGCAAAATGGTTAGTCGCCGCTGCTAAAGAACACAATGCAGAGCTGGATTACGAACAAGCCAGAGAAATGGTTTACGGAATGCCTTACAGTGAGTGGAAAGACCAATTTCAAACCGAAGCCACCGAAGAACAGCTTGCTGCTTATCAGCGTAGGCAACAAGCGAAATTGTAGTTTGGGGTAAGGGTTTACACCAAATATTACGGTTAGCGGATTATTTTCGTTCGATTTCACTACTTTTTGCTCATCCTAAAACACTGAACAAGTAAGCTTAATGGAGAATAGAAATGGATAATGACACTCTAATAAATCAAGCACGGCAACTTTATGCAGTATTACACGCCGAACAATATACGCACTTAAAAACTAAAATTCAGTTTGATCGGCTTAATCATCTGATAATGTGGGCTTATTGCCGTTATCAACGTCGGTTAAATCGCTGCGTTTTATGTTATAAGCATCGGTTAAATGACTGTGTTCGGGAACATGAGGGAAATAAACAGCGATTTTGCCTATATCGTAAGCTGGAATGACGTAAGCAATACCAATGATAAAACCAATATAGTCACAAATTTTGTCGAGTTGGCTATCACGCCAGCCCAACTACACAGATTTTATCGCCAATAGCTAATGCTATTGGACTCCTAAAACTATGACTAATAACCCTGTGTTATAGTACACTATAATTATTACCAAAACGGTTAAAGCTAATGAGCAACGTACATTTACACGAAATCCATAAATTTGGTTCTATGGCAGAACGCTGGTGGGATCTGCTGGGTGAATTTAAAACCCTGCATGATATTAATCCTTTGCGGCTGCAATTTATTCAACAATACGCTGACTTAGCAGGTAAGCGCATTGTTGATGTTGGCTGTGGCGGCGGTATTTTAACCGAAGGCTTAGCGCAACACGGCGCGGATGCGTTAGGTATTGATTTGAGCGAAGAGCTGATTGATGTGGCTGATCTGCACGGTTTGGAAGTGGGCATTAACACCCATTATCAAAAAATCAGCGTTGAAGACTTAGCAGAACAACAACCCGAAAGTTTCGATCATGTCACTTGTATGGAAATGTTGGAACACGTTCCTGATGCGGGTTCGATTATTGCTGCCTGTGCCAAGTTGGTTAAACCCAATGGCATGGTGTTTTTTTCTACCCTGAATCGTCATCCAAAAGCCTATTTACTGGCAATTGTTGCCGCTGAACACGTTTTAAAAATGCTCCCTAAAGGGACGCATGACTATAAAACCTTTATCAAACCGTCGGAGCTTAGCCAATCGGCGCGGGCTTCGGGTTTGGAATTACAAGGCATGGTTGGCATTAGCTACAATCCAATTAGCAAAAATTTTAGCTTAGGCAAAGACATTGATGTGAATTATATCGCCGCGTTTAAACGCCTTGCCTAATGAGTGCGAATTTTAAATTATCCTGTGTGTTATTTGACCTAGACGGTACGCTAGTCGATACCGCGCCTGATTTGATTGCCTGTTTAAATCACACCTTAGCCGCGTATGGTTTAAACACTGTCAACGCAGAATTAGTTAAACCGTTTATTTCCTTTGGCGCGTTAGCGATGATTAATGCCAGCGTAGAACAGTCCGTCAGCGAATCACAGCGTACGGAGTTGCTAGAAACCATGCTTAACCGCTATGAAAATAATATTGCTGAACACACGGTTTTTTTTACGGGCATGGTTGAAACGTTGGCACATATTGAGCAACTCGGATTAAAGTGGGGCGTGGTTACTAACAAACGAAAACGCTTTACTGATCCATTGATGGACGCGCTTAATCTCACTCACCGTGCTGCTTGTATTATCAGTGGTGATAGCACCGCGAATCCTAAACCTCACCCAGAACCTATGTTAGCGGCTTGCCAACAAGCGGGGGTAAATCCGCGTGAATGCGTTTATATTGGCGATGCTAGTCACGACATCACCGCTGGTAAAAACGTGGATATGAAAACCCTCGCTGCTGTGTATGGTTACATTAAAGTGAATGATAATCCTGAAACTTGGGGAGCAGACGCATTGATAGACTCGCCCGAACAGCTCACTACTTGGATAAACACTGTATTATGTCATTAAAAAATAACGTCATTTTGATTACAGGTGCGGGTGGCGGTTTAGGCAGTACCGCCGCACTCACTCTAGCCAAACAAGGTGCGCAAATTATTCTGCTCGACAAAATCATTCCTAAATTAGAAATTTGTTATGATGCAATTATCGCGGCAAATGCACCCGAACCGATTATGTACCCGTTTGATTTAGCGGGGGCAACCGAAAACGACTATCAAGAACTGGCTAATCGACTCGAAGAAAAATATGGTGCGTTGCAAGGTTTGTTACATTCAGCACTTGAATTTAGCTCGTTTACCCCGATTGCTCTGCACAGTACTAAAGACTGGGGGCATGGCTTAAACGTCAATCTTAACGCGCCGTTTATACTGACTCGCGTGTTACTTCCTGTGTTACAAAAAAGCCAGCACGCTTCTATCGTGTTCACCTCGGATTCTTCCGCAAGAAATGCACCCGCTTATTCAGGCGCGTACGGCGTTGCTAAAATCGCCTTAGAAGGTTTTGCCAAAATATTGGCAGAAGAATTGGAAGCTGCGCAAAAAATTCGCGTCAATGTGTTAGTGCCAGGCCCTGTTGATTCACCGTTCCGAAAACGCGCCTATCCTGCCGAAGATAAAAATAAACTTCCCGCTATGGATTCTTTAGCAAACGCGTACAGCTATTTATTCACCTCACAAAGCATTGGTATCACTGGTCAAGTGATTGATGCTAGAACTTTCCACCTATGAAGTCCCTATTATGTCAGAACGAGAAAGCTTTGTTTTAACCAGAGATGTCAACATCATCACTATCCCAGACGGTACGCCAGATACTTTAAAAAAAGGCGAAACCGTCATTCTTCATCAATCGTTAGGTAATAACTACACGGTTATCACGGGCTATGGTCACATGGTGCGCATTGCGGGCGTGGATGCCGATGTTTTGGGTAAAGAAACCCACGAACTTCATACCCTAGTCTTAGAAACCAATGCCGCAGCGGTAGAAAAAAATTGCTGGGAAGTGATGAAAACAGTTTATGATCCTGAAATCCCAGTTAATATCGTTGATTTGGGTTTGGTTTATCACTGTGAAGTTACGCCCATTGGTAATGATAAAAACGATGTTCATGTCCAAATGACCCTCACTGCACCTGGTTGCGGTATGGGACCTGTGATCCAAAGTGATGTCGAAAAATGTATTCGCACTTTATCAGGTGTTGCCAGTGTTAATGTCGAAGTGGTACTTGATCCACCGTGGTCACGCGAAATGATGTCAGAAGTAGCGCAGTTGCAGTTAGGCTTGTTTTAATACTTAACAACACGCCCACGCGATAGCCAACCGCTCAGGATGCTTTTCGCATTGGGTAATATGGGCGCAACCGACATCACCAAACATATAGTCCAAATTATCTTCCGAATCTATCTGAAAAATAAATTTCATACTATCACTGCAAACAGGGCATTCTGGATACTCAATGCCTTGTACCCAAGCAGGCCATCCCAATAACTTATCGCCTGTTTTGGGGAAATCTTGCTCATATAGCATTTCCGCCTCCTTGTCACTCAGTTCAACACCCAGTTCATCCAATTCTTCACAATTAGGATAATCATCAGCAGCGTGCCAAGTGATGATAACTTTTTCTTCAAACGCATCGATGACAGGCGAAACAACTAGGGTTTTTGCCACTACCTTTGCAGGGTCAACAACGCGTAGCAGTGTACTTTTAGCAAACGGAAAGTAAGCCTCGCATTCAACTTCACAGCCTTGTTCATCGTTTGTGCAGTAAAAAACCTGCAATACACCACCGCCAAATATCTGTTGAGCTTCAACGGGTAATTCATTGGAATTTAGCTGCACAAATAACTGCATTTCTTGTTGGCACAAACCACAACACGGCCACGCTTCGTTTTCAGCCAATAACGGAATACCTGAAAATTTGGAGTTTAAAACCGTGCCTGTTCTTTTTTCGACCACGGGCAACCATGTTGTTTTTTTAAATTGGCTAATACGTTCTAGCAAGTGTTGTTCAGTGGGTGTTTGAATTTTTAAGGTCATAATGATGACGAATACAAGGTAGGAAAAGTAATATTATAGGAACATAGTTATTTTTTTGAACAAAAAACTAAAATAGCTTATCCTCCAAGCTGAAGCCTCATTGTATATGAGGTTAAAACCCCATCATTCTTTTAAGGGCGTGACAATGAAAAAATTTACCGATGCTGATTTTCAAACCCAACTGGGCAATGTAATTGCTGAGCTTGAACAGGCTTCACAAATTGAAATTGTCGTACTGATTAAACAACGCTCAGCCAATTATGATGATGTGCCGATGGGGTTAGCGGCTAATTTGAGCTTGCTCACTTTCAGTATTTTATTTTTTATCGAGATGGGGATTGACGATTACATCATTTATTTCGCCACACTTGCCGCCTTTGGTTTAGGGCTATTAATCGCTTTAGCCTTGCCTTTTGTGCAGCGATTATTAGTGGGGAAAAAACGTAAACTACGCAATGTGGAGATTATGGCGCGAGCATTATTTCAAAAAGGCGGCTTACACCATACCAGTACACAAGTAGGTACATTAATTTATATTTCTTTACTGGAAAAAATGGCTTATATCGTTAGCGATAGAGGGGCGCAAATGGCTATTCCAGAACAACAATGGCAAATAATAACCAGTAATTTAAATAATATTTTTAAAACTAAAAATCCGCCCGAATCATTATTAAAAGAATTAACAAAATGCAAAGAAACTTTTAAACAATATATTCCTGCTTTAGAAAATAATATCAATGAATTACCCAATGATTTGAGAATAGACTTATGAAAAAAATACTGTCACTATTTTCAGCAACGGTTTTACTATTAGGTTTAATAGTATTTTCTATTCAAGATGTGCAAGCGCGTTTTAGCGGTGGTCATTCTTCTAGTTCTTCTCATTCATCTAGCAGTCATTCATACTCAGGTAGCAGTCATTCATCTTCATGGAGTAGTCATTCTTCCAGCTATTCATCAAGCTCCTCATCTACAGGGAATATTAGTTTAGTAACATTCATTATATTAATAATAGTTGTATTATTTATTATCTGGATAATCTATAAAAACCAACCTAAAACAATGATTATTCGGAATCCGAACAATCGCTTTGATGAATCACAATTAACGATTTTTAAACAACATGATGCTAATTTTTCACGGATTGTATTTTTAGATTTTGTGCATTTACTGTACGTTAAATATTACAGCTATTATGGTAAAAAAGAATTTAGCTATTTAACGCCTTATTTAAGTGATTCAGTAAAAAAAGATAATATGCTGGATTTATTAATAGGTAAGCAAGTGATTATTATCGATGAAATTGTAACTAATTCAGTTAGATTATATTCAATGAGTAGTACAGATACTGAAGAGGTAATTGGCGTAGAAATTGAATCAAATTACAGTATTCATCCTGCTTTTTATACTCAAGACACAGGTAAACAACATAGCCGTTATGTAAGAACTGAACGCTGGTTTTTTCAGCGCAACAAAGGCTTGTTATCTCCCGCACCTGAAACCATGCAAGCTTTAAGCTGTCCTGCCTGTGGCGCGGCCGCCCATTTTACCGATACAGGGGAATGTGATAGCTGTCGAACGGTGATTATAAAAGGGCAGCAGCAATGGTATGTTCGTGATCGTTTTGTATTAGATCAAACGCTATTAAATACTGGCGATTTAGTATCGTACTCCGAAGAGCAAGGGACGAATTTACCTAGTTTAAAAAGTCCAACGCTAGTGCAGGAAATAGCAGGCTTTGAAAAACAACGCGTTATTGTGTGGTCTGATTATTGGCTTACATTTAAACAACAAATTGTCGAAAATTATTTTCTGGCATTAAATGCCGCGTGGACAAATCATGATTTAACTAAGGTTAGACATTTAGTGTCTGATAGATTGTATGAAGCGAATTCATTTTGGATGGCATTATATAAGCAGCATCAGTGGAATAATCGTTTGGATGATTTAAAAATACAGGATGTTAGCTTAATTAAAATCGAGTTAGATACTTATTATGAAACTATTACTGTGCGCATATTTGCTTCGTGCTTTGATTATACGGAAGATAATGATCATAAAATAATTGCTGGTTCAAATAAAAAACGTCGTGCTTATACTGAGTATTGGACATTTGCACGACGAGCAGGCGTAGAGAAAACGGAAAATAATTTTAATATAAACTCATGTCCGCAATGCGGAGCATCTGCTGACAAAATGGGACAAGCAGCAATTTGTGACTATTGCGGTTCTAAAATTAGTACGGGGAATTTTTCGTGGGTATTGTTTTTAATTACCCAAGATGAAAATTATCTTGGATGACGGGTGCGAATTTATTCACACCTTTTAGATAAACTGAGTGCGTGAATTAATTCGCGCACTCATAATTATGGATATAAACGGACAAGCGAACTTATTTTAAACCTTGCAGTACGACGGAATCCAACTGCGTTCAACAATATGTTTATCTAAATTATTAAAATCAAAGTTTTCACCGTCTTTAATCATTTGTTTCACATCAAATAATAAGCCTATTTCAGGAATATCATTAAAGAACAGTGTATAAAAAGGCTTAACTAACCATTTAGATACTTTAATACCCAGTGTGCCGACAAAGTTCCTACGTTGACCGACATGAGCCGCTTCATCAATCGTAATTTCATCCAATAAGGCTTTCAATCTTTCACATACTTCAGGTTCATCGGCTAACACATCATCAAATAATTTGTCTAAATGGCAGTAAAAAGTTACCCCCATTAATTCAGTGACAAAAGCAGGTGCGTCCAGTAAAAAACTGGGGAGTTTAGGAAATATCTCGTAAACTTTTTCTTTCCAAGGTGACAACGCTACCCATTCGACTTTTTCCAAACCACAGGTTTTAAGCATTTCGTCAAATAAACGGACATGACAAAACTCTTCCGCTAAATGCACCCGTGAAATTTTATCTTGAAGATTGCGTGCATTTGCCATTTCAGGCGAGACATTCCACGCACCTTTAATGCCGACCCATTCATGCCTAGCGAATTTATAAATTCCCGTCAACATTAAGGTCAGGCGATCCAAAGACTGCGGATCATCCACCATCGTAATGTAGTTTCGATAAAAAGCGTCAGGATTGGTTAACGGAGTGCGTAATTTTACGGGATTATTCTGAAAGTATTCTAAGCGAGCGCGTTTTTTAAGTAAGTCCTTTTCTTCTTCTAGCAACTCACCACCGTGTTGTTGCGTGAAAATCCAGTAATCGTCAAAATTTTCTTTGCGTTGTTTATCAGTAGCGACAGTAAAAATGGAGCGATATTTAATGGTACTCATAGATGACCTGAATAGTTGATTGGAAATTTCCCCTTCATTTTACATGAAATATAGAATAGCTCGTGTACAGTTTATGGCGATATACTTAATAAGTTGTGCCGTTAATAGTCAAGTAACAACCAAAACCCTTCCATCGTATTGGAACGCACTTCGCAAAACCCCATTGTTCGAGCCTTTAAACCATAGCCTTGCTAATGGTGATTTGGGTAGTGCATTAAATCTGTTATTTTTACTTTTGAGCATGACTGCCAGTCCTTTATAAGGACTGGCAGTCATATATCGTTAAACCATTACCGATGAGAAAACTCACTTAAAATCAACAGTAGCGGTGTTGATTCGTTATAATACTCAGGCATATTAGCACGGTTATTAAGGCGGAAAGAGTCATGGCTGAAAAACATAAAGTAGTAATTGTAGGCGGCGGGGCGGCAGGTTTGGAGTTGGCAACCAGTCTAGGACGTAAGTTAGGCAAAAAAGGACTGGCGGATATTACCTTGATTGATGCGGCATCAACGCATATTTGGAAGCCATTACTTCATGAAGTAGCCGCTGGTACGCTGGATGAATCGGAACAAGTTGAATATTTAGCGCAAGCCTATCGTAGTCATTTTCACTTTCGCTTAGGCAAAATGGAAGGCTTGAACAGAGCTAAAAAAGAAGTTTACGTTAGTCCTACCTTTAATGATGAAGGTGAAGAACTGATTCCTAGCCGTACTTTTAGCTATGACACACTAGTGATGGCAGTGGGCAGTGTCAGTAATACCTTCAATATCAAAGGTGTCGCTGAACAGTGTCTGTTTTTGGATACTACGGTGCAGGCATTTAAATTTCAAAAAAACTTATTTGAATCGTATATCAAAAAGTATATTGGCAAAGACAGTGTTAAGCCTTTGTCGATTGCTATTGTTGGCGCGGGGGCAACAGGTGTTGAGTTAGCTGCACAACTACACGAAGTGACCAATGTATTAGCTATGTACGGTTTGCAAGAAACCAGCAATGTTAAATTAACCATTGTCGAAGCGGCAACGCAATTATTACCCGCGCTACCAATTAAATTAGCCACTGCTACCCAACAGCAATTAGTCAGTTTAGGGGTTGATTTGCGCATGGGACGACGAGTGACGGAAATCACTCGTGAGGGTATTACCACCCACGATGGCGAATTTATTGAAGCCGATATTAAAGTTTGGGCAGCGGGTATTAAAGCACCCGATTGGCTGAAAAACTTGGACGGTTTAGAAACCAATCACATTAATCAACTGATGGTTGATAACACGCTGAAAACCAGTGACGATGCCATTTTTGCAATGGGCGATTGTGCCGCTTGTGTGTGGGAAGGTCATGGTGGTAACGTACCGCCCAGAGCGCAGTCAGCACATCAACAAGCATCCGCTGTGGCTAAGTCCATTGTTAATCGCTTAAAAGGCGGTTCGTTAGTCAAGTTTACTTATCATGATTACGGTTCGCTGGTATCGTTGGGTAAATACACCACGGTTGGCAATCTGATGGGCAGTTTGATGGGAACGGTTAGTATCGGTGGTTTTATTGCTAAGATTGTTTACCTGTCTTTGTATAAAATGCACCAGATAGCGATACACGGTTATTTCAGAACCGCTATGCTGACATTATCTAATGCGTTTCGGCGCAGTGTTTATCAAAAAATTAAAATGCACTAAGCCATTCTTGTTCCCACACACGGCGTGGGAATACATTAGGGTGCGCCGCGCCATGTTTTTCACACAGACCGCCAGCGCGGTCTTAACGGCATTCCCACGCGGCGCGTGGGAACGAGAGAAGCTATCATGTTTGAAATTGAATACGAATTCCAAGAAGAAGATTTAATCCATTTCAATGAAATACAATTCATGCGAAATGAAGACATCCAAGCCAATATTAGAAAAAACCGCTGGATAGTTCCAGGTATTATGGGTTTGATAGGGTCTTTTTATTATTTTTATTACGGTGATATGAAATCATCGGCTTATATCCTCGTGATTGCTTTTTTGTGGGCGGTGTTCTCACCAAAGATTATGATGTTGGATTTACGGCGGCAAATTCTTAACAATTACACCCACAAAGAAAAGCTCAATATGTTTGGCACTTACACGCTAACTATTGATCCTGAAAATCCAAAATTTCTACACGAAAAATCCCCTAGCGGTAAAAATAAAATGGCGTGGGAAGAATTAGTGCGAGTGGAATACGGCAAGCGTTATGTCTATATTTACATTAGCTTGAATACCGCACTGGTTATTCCTGTCGATAAAGTAAAAAAAGGCAATTTGGAACAATTTGCCGAGCAAGCGGGCAAAATGATTGATCGTTTTGCGTAATCCCAAGGGAGTCCAATAGCTTTAGCTATTGGACATAAAACAGCTAAAGCTGTTTTACTCCTATCACTAAAACATCACCGAGACTTTTTCATGACTGACTGGACTGACGGCTGTGCAGCCGACATTGACGCTAGTTTTAGCTATAACTCTGAACTCAATCCACTAAGATTACGTTTGGCTTTTTTAAATACAGGACTGCATTTTCCAAAAATAGGGGCTGCGTGCGAACTGGGTTTTGCTCAGGGTGTAAATGTCAATCTACACGCTGCCGCTTCGATAGTGGAATGGTTTGGAACAGAGGTTAATCCTGCACATACCCAGTTTGCCCAACAAGTGGCACGAATTTCTGGCGCGGATGCTCAACTTTTTGACCAAGCGTTTAGCGAATTTTGCAGTCGTACCGATTTACCCGATTTTGATTATATCGCGTTACACGGCGTGTGGAACTGGGTTAACGAGGAAAATCACTCGCTGATTGTCGATTTTTTACAGCGTAAATTGAAAGTAGGCGGTGTTGTTTATGTCAGCTACCACACCCATGCGGGTTGGGCGGCGATGATACCCGTGCGTGATTTGCTTGCTGAATACGCTGATGTGATGGGAACGCACGGGGAAGGCGGTTTATCTCGTTTTGATTCAGCCGTGCATTTTGTACAAACGCTATTAGCAACTAACCCCAGCTATGTACGCGCCAATCCAAGCATTGTCGCACAGCTCAAAAAATTAAACCGTGACAACCATAACGAATACCTTAATCAAAATTGGCAACCGTTGTCGTTTTCACAAACTGCGCATTTATTATCGTCTGCTAAATTGACCTTTGCCTGTTCTGCGCATTATCTTGACCACGTTGACACGCTAAATCTCACCGATGAACAGCAAGATTTTTTAAATGAAATTCCCGATGACTTATTGCGTGAAACAGCGCGTGATATTTGTGTCAATCAGCCCTTTCGCCGTGATTATTGGATCAAAGGAGCAGTTAGATTAAATCTGCTGGAACAGACCGAAGCGATACGCGCCCAACGAGTAATATTGGGTCAAGCCCGTGCCGATGTGTCATTTAAAGTGACTGGCAATTTAGGCGAATCTGTTTTACATCCATCAATTTATGCCCCAATTCTGGACACATTAAGCGATTATCAGCCAAAAACCCTAGGACAACTTGAACAAGCAGTTGCTGTATTTGGGATTAATTTCGGTCAACTGATACAAGCGGTGATGATTCTAATTGGTACAGGTGTATTATTTCCTGCACAAGATGATGCCGTAATTGCTGAGGCGAAACAACAAACCGATCAACTCAATGCCTATTTATGCGATAAAGCACGCGGTAGTAGTGAATTCGCTTATCTTGCCAGCCCTGTGATTGGTGGCGATATTGCCGTACCAAGATTCTCACAATTATTTTTGCTTGCCAAAGCACAAGGTAACACCCAGCCTGAACAATGGGCTGTGTTTGCGTGGTCGATATTAGCCGCACAAAACCAATGCCTGATAAAAGACGGTATTAGCCTTGAAACCGATGAGGAAAATTTAGCGGAGTTGGTCGCGCAAGCTCAAGCATTTGCCTATAAACAACTGCCTGTTTTAAATGCGTTGGGAATTTGCGACTAAAAAGCTGGGTGATGGTAAAAATAGCAAGGATGTTTTGCATCATCAACTCGACTAAATACGCGATGATGATGGAGTCCAGGCCAAAAAAGACAGTGCGATAGTGCGATAGGATGCGCTGAGGTACGAAGCGCATCGTTCGATTTGACACAAATGATGCGCTTCGTACCTCAGCACATCCTATGATTTGCCCATCTTATCGCGTTAAAAAGCTGGGTGATAATATTTGTGTTATCGACTCGATTAAATACGCGATAACGATGGAGTCCAAAACAGTTTTTGGACTCCATGCCAAAAAAGACAGTGCGATAGGATGCGCTTCGTACCTCAGCACATCCTATGTAGAGCATCTTATCGCGTTGAGGTACGAAGCGCATCTTATCGCGTTATGATTAGCCCACCTTATCGCGTAAATTTTAAAGTATTAATCGGTAAAACAACGTGATGAGCGTAAATGATGTGATGCCTTATTCTGTTAAATTAGATTTAGGATGCTTATATATTTCCAGTAGTTCTTTTAAATAAAGAACTTCCCTGTCTTTCATAGTGAGTTCTTTGTCTTTTAATTCAACAATTAATAATTGTTTTTCAAGTTCAGTTTTAACTTGTAAATAATCTAATGAATTTGAACTAATATGCCAATTGCTTTTATTTTGTTTGCAAGATAAATTTAATACACCCTTATCATTCAAATTAAATAAATCATTTATAGATAGTCCAAATAAATCAGCAATTTTTTCTAGTTTCGATAATTTTAAATCACTATCACCGCGTTCAATATCGCCGTAGCCACTCACTGACATATTCAATTTTTCTGCTACTTCTTCTTGAGTTAGTCCTTTTGATTGTCGCACTAATTTAATTTTTTCATGAACCGACATTTTCTCTACTCCTAGCGGCAAAATACCGTTTTCACTCGATTGTATCAGGTTTGTTAAGGGTTTAGAATTTTCATCGTGCCACTACTCCAGTGGAAACAACAATAAGAGGATTACACTATGAAAAAATATATCGTTTTACTCTTGCTAACATTGGTCTCTTCATACTGTCTTGCTGACCAATACGTTAATGGATATACACGCAAAGACGGCACTTATGTTGAAGGACATCAGCGCACTGACGCAAACTCTTCAACATACGATAACTATTCATCTAAAGGAAATACCAATCCATACACTGGTCAACAAGGGTATCGCCAAAATGAATACTCTGCACCATCAAATTACGGCAATTCATACGGTAATAGCGATAATAGACAATATGGTTATGGAAACTATGGAAACAATCGGTAAATTCATCATGCGATCTTCAAAACTAGCATCAATTATTTTATTAATGGCTAGTTTTAATGTAAACGCTGGAACAATAGAAGATCAAAATGCAAGAAATAGACAAGCAGATGCTCTTAATAGACAAATAAATGAACAACTAGCTAATCCAGAACGAGCTCTGTTTAATAGACTTCAAGCTATTGATGATGCTTATGCTGCAAGACAAAATGCTAAAAAAGCTCTGGAGCTTCAACAGCAAGAGCAACAGCTAAGAATACAAGAGCTACAGCTAAGAATACAAGAGCAACAGCGGTACATGAACCAATAACTCATAAGATTTCTCGTCTTATGCTTTCAGTGCAGTAGGATGGGTAGAGCGATAGCGAAACCCATCGCGTATTCGTAAATGATGGGTTTCGGCTATCGCCTCTACCCATCCTACTTTTTCGTACCTTTCGTGCTTTTCGTGGACGAAACCTACCCCCGCAACTCGTAACTCGCATAGCGATAGCGTAATGCGCCGCATGGTCGTCACAAAACATTCTACGCGCTGTTAGCTAAACCCTGTTCATTAAACAGCCCTTCAAACAACACCGAACTTAAATAGCGTTCACCCGAATCAGGCAAAATCACCACAATGGTTTTGCCCGCATATTCAGGACGTTTCGCCAAACGCACCGCAACCGCAACTGCCGCGCCGCAAGAAATACCCGATAAAATGCCTTCTTCACTCGCCAAGCGGCGGGCGTAATCTATTGCTTCGTCGTTACTGACTTGTTCAATTAAATCCACCAACGATAAATCCAACACGGCGGGAACAAAACCTGCACCTATGCCTTGAATTTTATGAGGAGCGGGTTTTATCGGTACACCAGCGCGAAATTGTGTCAGCACAGGGCTGGTTTCTGGTTCAACCGCAACGGAAATAATCGCTTTGCCTTGCTGTTGTTTAATATAGCGTGATATGCCTGTAATCGTGCCGCCTGTGCCTACGCCAGACACTAATACATCAATTTGCCCGTCGGTATCGCGCCAGATTTCAGGACCTGTGGTGTCAAAATGAATGGCTGGATTGGCTGGATTTTTAAACTGTTGCAATAAAACATAACGGTCTGGTTCTGAGGCGGCGATTTCTTCGGCTTTAGCAATCGCGCCGTTCATGCCTTTCGCGCCTTCGGTGAGAATGAGTTTCGCG
>CAIUVX010000059.1 GCA_903902705.1 uncultured Methylococcales bacterium | reverse complement strand
TGTTGGTGTTAATGCACCTGCTTGATCAGCAGTTAAAGCACCTAATTGAAGTGCTCCTAATGAAGCTAATTGAGCTGGATTTAATGCAGCAATTTGTGTTGGTAACAACATTGCAAAACTGTCACCTGACAAATTTCTAACAGTTAAAGCGTCTAATTGACCTGGTTTCGCTGCAGTGCCTGTTGCTAAAGCACCTAATTGATCAGCAGAAATAATGGCTAATTGGTCTTTGCTCAAAGTACCAACTTGAGCTGGTGTTAATGCTTTGAATTGATTAGCCGATAAAGCGGCGATGTCGTCAATGGTTAAGCTTGCAATCGGTAATACAGAAACAGCTAATTGGGAAAAGCCTACGAATTCTGCTGGATCGATGTTTGTCAATTTGCTAAAAATTGCAGGAACTGTTTTATCAGTTAATGCTCCAAGTTGTGCTCTAGTTAATGCAGATGCTTGAGCCGTAGAAAGTGAATCTAAATCAGCGACTGTTAATTTCCCAAAATCGGCTGCACTGATTGTTGTGATGTCTGTCGTTGCTGTAAGTTTTGGTGCTGCTATTGTTGCCATTTTTGCATCCTAATTAGCATAAAAAAATAAGTGGGTATGTGGGTATTTTAACCTTTGACTATTATCGACACATTAAATTAAAACCTTAATTTTTTAAAGTTTTTAGAAGTTACGCATTGATGAAATGTTTAGATTATGCTGGAAGTATCTACACAAGTTTTCCAAAAAATAGGATGATGAGCGATGATTTTAAAAAAACATTAACGGGCGTAGAGCCGAGATTAGCCAACCGCTATGAACAATTGGTAATGGAACACTTGAACACAAGCGAAAAGCTGAGTGCGGGTTTGAAAGCGATACCTAACAAGATAAGCAGTTTTGCCAGCACTCAAGCGGCATGGCGGTTTTATGCCAACGAAAAAGTCAGCTTATCAATGCTACAAAATCCACTCATCGCCGCCGCGCATGAAGGGATCGCTACGCATTGCGCGGAATATGCGTTGTGCATTCATGACTGGTCGCATTTGAACTACAAGCACGCGAATAAAACCGATACTTATGCCATTACGCATAAAACAGACGTGGGTTATGATCTACAAACCAGCCTGATTGTGAACGATCAAACAGGACAACCGATTGCGCCTGTTGCCCAACGACTGGTGTGTGCGGATGGAAGTTATTCAACTTACGGAAATGACGAACTGAGTTTGCCCATCAAAAATCATCTTGATGAAGTGAGTGACTGCATCGCATTTTTGGACAAGCAAGAATTTGAAAAACCGTTAGTTCATATCATTGATCGTGAAGCCGATTCTATTTTTCATATTCGTTGCTGGGAAGCGGGGCAAAGCCGTTGGCTGGTGCGTGTTAAAGATGATCCGCGTCTTGATTACAACGGCACACAAATGAAAGCCAAAGCCATCGCTGACGAATTGGAATTTGTCAAAACACGCGAAGTAATTTATCACGGTAAAACCTATTGGCAATGGGTCGCTCAAGCTGATGTGACGCTAACTCGCCCTGCCAAGCCCAGTCAAAAAAAGGGTAAAAAACCTATAATTCCAGGTGAACCTGTTTTCGCAAAAATGGTGGTAAGTCGTGTGTTATCTGAAGACGGAGAGGTGTTAGCACAATGGCTAATGATGACCAACGTACAAACGGTTGATGCCGCAACTATCGCGCTTTGGTATTACTGGCGTTGGCAAATCGAATCCTTTTTCAAACTACTCAAATCGGCAGGTCATCATATGGAATCTTGGCAACAAGAATCAGCATTGGCGATTGCTAAACGCCTATTAGTTGTCAGTATGGCATGCGTGATGGTTTGGCAAATTGCAGCGGACAACAGTCAGGAAGCACAGGAGTTGAAAAGGTTTTTAATTAAACTTAGCGGAAGGCAAATGCGTCATAAGCACGAGTTTTCCAATCCCGCATTATTAGCTGGTTTGTGGGTTTTTCTTTCGATGTTTGAAATCATGAATTCTTATACCACTGATGAATTGAACTCGATCAAAACTACCGCTCAACAAATTTTCGGAAAACTTGTGTAGATACTTATGCAACCAATGGAGCAATACGCTTTGGCTGGTGTTCTAAAGTGAGGTAAGCGGCTTCTGCTTTAACCAACCGTTTTTGTCGCCACAATGAAATCGCAATGCGTTCAATAAGTGATTGCTCTAAAATACCTACAGGTTGCAAACTACGTTGTAATTCATCCAACAAAGACTGATATTCGAGTGGATTTTCGTCCATCAAAACCAGTTGCTTGGCAAATAAACCGTGTGTGATAGCATTTTGGGAAACCTTACTTTTACCAAGTTGGGTAATTGCTCCTGTTGATTTTTTAGCATTAGCACGATTGGCTGAAATTTGGGCAATTGATGTACTCATGTAAATAATCCTAATATAATTCAGTAGGTTGTATTTTACCACAAAACATGAAGTGTTAATTATTCTCAGAGACGATAATGTATAGAATTGCGATTGATACTAATGTGATTATTTCGGCGATGCGTTCCAAACAAGGTGCCTCAAATAAATTTTTGCGGTTATTGGGAACGGGGAAATTTGAAAGCGTTATATCTGTGCCGCTAATTTTGGAATACGAAGAAGTATGCAAACGCATGATGCCTGCATTGGGTTTGAGTGAACAGCAGATTGAAGGTTTTATTGACTACTTCTGCACTGTGAGTTTGCATCGAAAGATTTTTTACCTTTGGCGACCAAGTTTGCGTGACGCAGATGATGAGTTTTTGTTGGATTTAGCAGTTGAAGCGCAAGTGGATTATATCGTTACATTTAACAAAAAAGATTTTCGGGGTGTCGAACGTTTCAATATCGAACTGGCTACGCCCAAAGAGTTTATACAAATATTAGGAGTACACCCATGACACAAGTTGTTGTTGATTTCCCTGATGCTCTTTTCAGAGATGCTCAAGCATTTGCCCAAAAAGAAAAAACTTCAATTGATAAATTGCTGATTTCCCTATTGGGTGAAAAGTTAAATTCACTGATGGCAGATAGCTATTTAGCGGGGAGAGCTAAACGTGGAGATCGAAATGTATTTTTGTCTGTGTTGGATGCAGCAGAAGATAATGTACCGAATGAAAATGATAGATTGTGAAAAATTGGATGTAGTAGCACTGTAGTAAATTTGTCACGCGAATAGCGTAAATCTAACCTACAGTGTAGTATTTTGAAGTACGTTTTGGGCAAACGCTGTTTGTAACTTATTGTTTTTATTGGTGATGTAAAACCTAGATGGGTTTCGTAATCAGTAGGTCGCAGGTTCGAC
>CAIUVX010000058.1 GCA_903902705.1 uncultured Methylococcales bacterium | reverse complement strand
TTTTCTGACTGCGTCCAAACCTTTTAAAACCTGAATATTGGTGCTGTCGTAGTGATCGTTATTACTCATGACTTTCTGTTTTCCTGTTGTTACATGAATGTTCCACGTGGAACATTATTCGATTTTATGTTGCGATGTTCCGCGTGGAACATTTTTAATCTGGATTTTGGTGCGGTGTGGGTTTATTTATGATGGGGTAATTATACACTATTGGCGGTGTAGCTTAGATATGGGTAGAGCAACGCGAAAACCATCGCATTTTTGAGTTATGATAGGTTTCATTATCACTCTATCCATCCTGCTCTGCTAAACATTAATCCTCGCCCTCAAAAATGACCACACCTTTTTCGTAATCAACTGTATATTTGCCAAGTCGCTCCAAAACACTCTGCCCTAGCAACATTGGTGCTTTTATAGATTTTGAGATGCTACAACGAACATTCATGACAATATGGTTGCCTACCTGTACTGACCTCAAAATAAACCGTTCACTTTTGACTACTGAGCCATCTCCAAGTTGATAGTAATTTCCTGAAAGCCAATCTTCAGCAGTGATTGTGCCAGTTTTGATTAATGTCAGTGCTACATCGGGTGAAATACTGACATCAGCAGCACCGCTATCGAAGATTAAATTAATTTTAAGGACATCATTGAGCATTACTGGGATTTCATAAACCCCACCAGATTTTTTTAACTCAATTGGAACTGGTGAAGTTTTAATTATCCTCTTGAATCCTAAGTGATACTTTATATCGGAATACCTTATATGACCATTTTCATCAGTGTATCTGTATACATCGGCTACCGCTGAATATGTAGTTATTGTTGATAAAATTGTAATGGCTATTATTTTTTTCATTAGCGACAAGTTCAGATTTCGCAAACAGTCCTCCATATAAATCAATACGAGATAATACAAGAAGGCAACCTTGCTGCGTTATCGGTGTTGATAGTGTTATTTTATCTATACCCAACTAAGGGACAGATAGCATCCAACAATTTTGTGCTTACCGTATGAATAAACGTGAAAGCGGGAAAAACTTTTCCGCCAGTTATGATGTAGTTGAGCTGTTTTGTTGAATAGAGTTCGTTTAGTACAACGAGTGCGTACTGTTCAGCCTCGTTAAGATTAACACCCGTATCTTTATCCAATCCAAGCTCCTTGGCTTTTTTAAGGCACTTGATGAGGTCATGCCCATATTTTTTCCTAAGGTCATTTAATGGAACATCCTTAAATACAAGATACGATTTAAGACATAGTTCGATAGACTGAGCTACAAGATACATAACAGGTATAGAGGCAAAACCTAATTTATGCCCCACTTTTTCGTCAGCAGCCAGCGCACAATTGAAAAACTCTCTTGCGTAACGCGCAAGACCAATTGGTGTTGTTTTGTTTTGATCATTGTGCATATTTTTTTCCTCTCGGTCACGATTGATATGCTTCCAATCCTTATCGTGCTACAAGGCACGGGTACACAGTTAGAATAATTTGATTGTGTCAGCATAGAGAACTCTGCCAGCAGCTCCACACCTATACATCCAAACCTTAAGGTGCTTATCTTTCGCCAGAAAAGATGAGAAATTGTTAAGGTCAGCACTATTCATGAGCTTTATTTGTTCCTCATCGATATTTATAAATCTACGTTCATCATTTGAGTCACGAAGTACAATGCCGATGAGCGTAATTTCATCCTCAGAAAATTCCCTTTTTACAATAGTCCCCTCATAAATATAATCTGAATCTGAGTCCGATTTAAATATAATCTGAATCTGAGTCCGATTTATGGCAATCTTCCACGTTCTTAGCCATAACCATATTTGATAATTCAATCATGCCAGTAGCATCATATTTTGCAACAGGCGGACGGTCGTTTTGAGCATTAACATTTATAGTGAATACTGTTAATAGGAAGAAGGCGAAAGAAAGTTTGTTCATAATGCTATTCTCTTAAAATTGTTTCATCGTTCCCAAGTTTTGACGTAGCCTTGTAGGTCGAAATAAACCTGTTTGAGCGTGAGTGAAAACAGGCGTTTCCGACATTTTTGTGCGGTGTCTACATTGTTGTAAAGCTATTTACTGATAATTGCATCTGGACTGTTACACATTAAAATCTTCGCATGTTAAACCAGCTTGTTTGATGATGGATTGTAACGTACCGATTGGAATCTCTTTTTTAGGACTAGGCACAATAACAACTCGATTGTCTTTGCAATATTTTTGATGACTGCCTTTCTGACTTACTTTCATAAAACCATGCGCCAATAACACAGCGATGATTTCTCTTGATGACAGTAACTTAGGCATAAAGTGCAAACTCACCCAGCATAAATTCGCCGACTTCGTGAAACGCTGCACCGTTTTTATCATCTTCAAAATATAATTCAACAGCTT
>CAIUVX010000057.1 GCA_903902705.1 uncultured Methylococcales bacterium | reverse complement strand
TAATTCGTAAAAAATTAGGTTATGCTTTTATGAGAGGACTTGGCGAAGATAATATAAACCTACATGAAAAAGACGCTTACCCATTATTAACGCACATTAGTTTAAATACGGTTAAAGAAATTCCTGTTTTAAATAATCCGCAAAAACCAGACAAAGATGTTTTTATTAATTTTTTATCAAATGAAGATGATATTTATAACAAAATAAAGGAAAGTCTCGAAAAAAATCAATGTATTTGTTGGATAAGAAACTCAGTAAAAGATGCTCGACTAGCATATACGCAGTTAAAAAAGAAAGGTATAAATGCTCAATTATTCCATGCCCGTTTTACTTTGGCTGATCGTTTAGCTATTCAAAATGATGTATTAAAGAGTTTTAATAAAGAAAGTACCTCGCAACAGCGGCAAAAAAGGGTATTAATTGCCACTCAAGTTGTTGAACAATCTTTAGACCTTGATTTTGATGTCATGATTACCGACCTCGCACCTATTGATTTGATGTTACAACGAGCAGGACGTTTGCATCGTCACATCCGTGATACTCAAGGCAATTTAATTTTAGCAAGTGTTGCTGAACAAAAGGATGAACGCAGTCAAGCTGAATTATATATCTACACACCTGAATTTATTGAAACACCTAGTAGCAATTGGTTTTCTAGCTTTTTTCCTAATGCCAAAAAAGTTTATGAGAATCATGCTAGACTCTGGCTAGGCTTGAAACAGTTACATGATTTAAGCGAACCACGACAACTACCAAAAAATATCCGCCCACTAATAGAAAATGTTTATGGCAATAATGCGGACATACCCGAAGGCTTACAAAATTCAGATATTAATGCAGAAGGGACAGAAATTAGTGAGCGTTCTCATGCTGGCTTTAATACCATTGACTACAATCTAGGCTACACAATGGATGGTCAGGTGTGGGCTGAGGATTTAAATATGCCGACCCGTTTAGGTGAAGAAACACTGGTATTAACATTAGCCAAATGGCAAGATGAACAATTAAGCTCTTTTAATCCAGTGGAAAAACACGCTTGGCAACAAAGTGAAATAAGGGTATTAGAAAAGAATGTGACTGAAATTATTTTAACAGAAACTCAACAAGCCGCTTTTGATGCTATTAAAGACCAATTCCATAATCAGGGAAAATGGACAAACCTTGTACCGATGGTTTGGAATAATTTATTAAAGCTATGGGAAGCTGATATTAAGGATATTAAGCAACAAGATACTAAACTGTATTACCATGAACAGCAGGGTTTAATTTATGCCTATGAATTAACTGCGCAAATAACAGATGAACAATTAGAAACGGAATAAACAATATGAATTTACTTGAAGATCAATGGATACCTGTTAAAACTCGGCAAGGTGAAGAAAAGTTTATTTCAGCTTATGAAATTGTTCAAGCAGATATTATCTCACTTAACGCACCAAGAGCTGATTTTAATGCCGCATTGATGCAGTTTTTAATTGGTTTAATACAAACTGTTTACGCACCTGATGATGAAGTTAATTGGGAAGATTTATACGAAGAACCACCAACAGAATCACAATTAAAAGAATGTTTTGAAAAAATTAAAGAGGCTTTTTATTTAGATGGTGATGGTTATCGGTTTATGCAGGATAACTCTATTCAACAACAAGATAAATTGAAACCCATAGAAGACATAATTTTTGGTGCGCCAGGCGACAGTGCCAAAGATAAAAATAAAGACCACTTTGTTAAACAAAATGACATTAATGGATTATGTTTACCATGCGCTGCTTTGGCAATTATGACTACCAATACTTTTGCGGATAATGGCGGCTCTGGATATTTTGAATCTATGCGTGGCAATGGTTTTGTTTCTACCCTTGTACACTTGAATACATTTGATGATTTTTCTTTGTGGAGAAATATTTGGATTAATATACTGACAATAGATACTTTTCATAAAAATAAAAACCTAGATAAATTTTTTTGGACGTCTAGCATTCCAGATGATGACACGAGAAGAAAAGAGTTAAGTGAAAAAATTAAATTTTTAGATGATGAAATAAAAAATACTACGGATAAAGAAAAAATAAAAGAACTTAAGACTACTCAAAGGTCAATTCAAAATTCCAGAAAAGATATTACGGGTATCTATCAGGAAAATGCTAACTCCCTACAAGTTTATTGGGCATGGATGAGAAGACTTTTTTTAAATATATCCGATTATAATAATGAAATATGCAGTGTATGCAATACTCATAACGTAGCCGTTAAGGGTGTTTATAAAACAAATAAAGGTTACAACTATCCAAAATCAGACTGGAAACATCCATTTTCTCCATATAAAAAGGCAGTAAGCGGTGATTACGAAGGTAAATTTTTAGCGTTAGAAATGACAACAAAAGGTCTGCCCTATATTTATTGGAGTCACTTTACTGAACAAAATGAAAATCAATATCCTGCTCTGGTCATAACAAAACATTTTAAAAATGATTTATTTAAAAACGAACAACTAACCATTTGGTCGTTTGGTTATGCAATGGATAAAAATTCGACATTGGGTTGGTATGAATCAAAGACACCACTATATTTAATAGCGAATATAGATAATAAGAAGCTATTTGAATCAGAAGTTGATAAATACATTGCCAGTAGCAATAAAATCACCGACTCATATCTAGTAAATAGCATTAAATTTGCTTGGTTTGATGAGAAAAAAGAAAAAAACAAAGACAAAAAAACTGCATTCAGCAATGACAAAACAACAGAAATTTCCAAGAGTTTTTGGAATAATACCGAAAGTAAATTTTACGAACTATTGAAAAAGCTTTATCAATTGCTTGAGCAAGATAAACTAAATGAGGAAGAAAAATTAAAACTTAAGGAAGAATGGTATCGGCATATCAAGCAAGAAACCATAGCCTTATTTAATTATTGGGCATTTAAATCCAGTATTCAAACCAATCCAAAACGAATTTCTCTAGCCTATAATAATCTCATGAAAAATTTAAACAGTAATGCACTAAAACATATAACCTTAGGCTTACCAAAGGAGAATGATGATGAGTGAAAAAAAAGTGCCTAAGCTTTTTGAACTTGGGCATCCTGCCACTGGATATATTTTAGAGTGGTGGAAAAACCTAGAGCATAATAAAGGTGATAGTGCAGAGATTAGGCGGTGCAAAAGCTTATCTGAGATAGAATTAACTTCTGCCTATCAGCGTTTTTATTGGGGATTTTTAAAGACATTTAAAACGGAAGAATGGAAACCTTCTCAAGAAAAAACAGCTTTGTTTATCGCGTTAATTGTTTATATTAAAGAAGATAAAAGAAGTTATCAAAACGACAAAAATGAAGCAGCATTTGATTATTTCGCTTATCAAATCAGTCAAGGCGAAAAACCAAAGCTAAGCGAATTACGTTTCAGGCGGTTATTAAAAATAACTGACAATGAAAAACTGTTTAGGTTTTTAATTCAAGTTATTCGGTTATTGGATAGAAAAGTCAATTTATTAGACTTAATTAAGATAACTTACTATTGGAATGATGAAACAAGAAAATATCTTGCTTACAAATACTACGAAAAAGCTAATTTAACTTAAGGAAAATAACCATGATAAATAACAACCGCTTTATTCAACTCCATCTTTTAGTTTCTTATCCGCCTTCAAACCCTAATCGTGACGAATTAGGACAACCTAAAACTGCAATTATGGGCGGTGTACAGCGTTCTCGTATTTCCTCGCAAAGTTTAAAGCGTGCGTGGCGTACTTCTGAAATATGGAAAACTAAAGGCTTGGATATTGGTAAACGCACTAGAGAATTATTTTTAGACAAAAAGCTTGGATTGTATGAAAAGCTGTTAAATAAACATGGCGATAAAAATGCTGAAAAATATACCAAAGCAATTTTGGATATGTTTGCTAAAACTGCAAAAGTTAAACAAGCCAAAGAAGCACCTGTTGATGAGCGTTTTGTAGGTAAAGAAATTGTTACCGAACAACCGATTCATTTTTCCAGCCAAGAAATTGCCAATATTAAAAAATTGGTTGATGAGCTTGAAAAAGAACCGACTAAAGAACAGCTAGAAGATTTGCTTGATAAATCGCCTAGAGATATAGACTTGGCTATGTTCGGCAGAATGATCGCCAAACGTCCTGATAAAAATCAAGAAGCGGCAATGCAGGTGGCTCATGCTATTTCTATTAACGAAGTTGAAATAGAACCCGATTTTTTTACTGCGGTGGATGATTTAAATAAACATGGTTCTGCACACATGGGGGAACAAGAATTTGTTTCAGCGGTTTATTATCTTTACTTATGTATTGATACTGAACAACTGTTGAAAAATTTAAGTGGCGATAACACTCTCGCTGGAAATGCAATTAAAGCCGCTGTTGAATCTGCCGCCGTTATTGCACCATCAGGAAAACAAAATAGCTATGCCCACCAAGCCCTGCCTTTTTATATTTTGGCAGAAAAAGGCAATGCCCAGCCGCGTAATTTATCTTTAGCATTTTTGAAAGCGATAAAAGCCGATGACGCTGAATTAGCCATTGAAAAACTGCGCGGCATTAAAAATAAATTTAATACCGCTTATACTAAACCAGATGCTGAAAAAGAAATGAATCTTTTTGGTGAAGGTACATTACAA
Organism: uncultured Methylococcales bacterium; assembly: GCA_903902705.1. Lineage (GTDB taxonomy): Bacteria > Pseudomonadota > Gammaproteobacteria > Methylococcales > Methylomonadaceae > UBA4132. Next base: position 4,897 of record CAIUVX010000057.1, on the reverse strand, counting down.
GAAATACTCGATTTTGTCGGTACACTTTAATGCGAGAGTATTTAATTTTTCGCTTACACGGTGCATTGGCTTCGTGGGGTGATATTGCTGTAGGTGATATACGCCCCAGTTATCGCTGTCCTTCAAAATCAGCCGTGATTGGTTTAATTGCCGCTGCTTTAGGCATAGAAAGACAAGAGCAAATAAAACAGGCTGAATTATTTAAATTGACTTTTTCTTTAAGAGTGGATGCTTTAGGTCATCCTATTGAAGACTATCACACAGTACAAACACCTGACGATATGTCTATAAAATATGATCGCTCCAAAGATTATTGGACACGGTTAGATGAAATAGAAGCGATTAACTTGCGTATTATTCAAACACAAAAAAATGCGGGTGCAATTCAATCACGCCGCACTTATTACTGTGATGCTTTATATACTATTGTATTGAATGAGAAGATTAATAAAATGATTGATTGGTCTATTTTGGGTTTAACACAATTTTCAGACTTAATTAACGCACTACAAAATCCTAAGTTACTTTTATATTTAGGTCGAAAATCCTGTCCGTTAAGTTTACCTTTAGAGCCACAAATTCATACGGCTGAAAATTTTAAACTGGCTTTAAACAAAGCAAGCTTTGTATTTAATGATGAATTAAAGCCCATCCTTAAATCTGAACAGCATCAATATTACAGTGAAGAAAAACTGGATAATAGCCAAATGAAATTAACGCGTCGTGACCAGCCTGTTAATAAAACAACATGGCAGTTTTCTGAACGTGATGAATATTATTTTGTTGAATAGGAGTTATCATGTTTTTACACAAAATCACGGCAGATAAAAATTACTGGTATCGGCACAAAAGCGACTATTTACGAAATGGTTATTTTATTCATCAACAGATTTGGAACTTGGTTCGACAAGAACAGCAAAAATCAAGAAATTTTTTGTTTCATATTGATTATGACGCTTACAAAAATGTTAAGCATATTTTGTTGCTGTCGCCTAATAATCTCCAAGCTACTTCAAAATTTTTAATCGAATCTATTGAATATAATCCTTTATTATCGCAAGGGGATAAATTACGTTTCAAATTACGCGCTAATCCTATTATTAAACGTAAAATTGATAATAAACAAAAAGAATTTAATGTTGTTATTGATGAAATTGAAAATTATAAAAAACGTGAAATAGATTATTTGCAATTATTCTCACTTGATGAACTTATTTATGATGTTGGTATTAAATGGCTAATGAGAAAAGGCGAACAACATGGATTTACTATTAATTATGAGCAAAAACATGAGATTACTTTTCAGCATCCAAAAGTTATTATTGGTAATGGCTTAGAATATCAAATTAAAAGCGAAACTAAACCAGAATTTTTAATTAGGACATTGGATTTTGAGGGGCAATTAATAATAACAGATATTGATAAATTCAAAACAGCTCTTTATCAGGGTATCGGTTCTGCAAAATCTTTTGGTTGTGGACTTATATTAATTAAACGAGCGTAACTCAAAACACATTCCCCACACCAGTGGGGCTGAACCGCACGTTATCCGTGTCATGAGTGAGATAATGTCACATTCCCCACACCCGTGGGGCTTTTACCATATTTGGAATAATTATGGCTTTACTACCCGCCCCCAAACCGCTAATGATAAAAGACCGCACCTCCCTTGTTTTCATCGAAAAAGGTCAACTCGATGTCATCGATGGCGCATTCGTTGTTGTCGATGTCACGGGGATTCGCACCCAAATTCCCGTCGGTTCAGTGGCTTGCATTATGTTAGAACCAGGAACGCGAATATCTCATGCGGCGGTCGGACTTGCTGCCAAAGTGGGAACATTACTGATTTGGGTAGGTGAAGCAGGCGTTAGACTCTATGCCTCAGGGCAACCAGGTGGCGCACGCTCTGACCGCCTGTTATACCAAGCAAAACTCGCCTTAGATGAACAAGGGCGATTGAAAGTTGTGCGCAAAATGTACGAACTACGTTTTGGAGAACCTGCACCCGAACGGCGCAGTGTAGACCAACTCAAAGGTGTTGAAGGCGCGAGAGTCAGAAAAATGTACCAACTACTCGCTAAACAATACGGAGTAACATGGACACGGCGTGACTACGATCCAGAATCATGGGAAGCCAGCGACTTGCCTAATCGCTGTATGAGTGTCGCAACCCATTGCCTTTATGGAATCTGCGAAGCTGCAATTTTAGCCGCAGGTTACGCACCCGCCATCGGATTTATACACACGGGCAAACCGCTGTCATTCGTCTACGATATTGCTGATATATTCAAATTTGACACAGTTGTCCCCATAGCGTTTAAAATTGCCGCACAAAACCCAGAAGCGCGTGAAGCAGAACGAAAAGTACGCCTAGCCTGTCGAGACAGCTTTCGACAGACTAAAATTCTCAAACGCATCATACCCATCATCGAACAAATACTAGCGGCAGGTGGCATAGAAATACCCAAAGACCACGAAGATGCAGTACAACCTGCCATTCCTAACGTGGAGGGCATTGGTGATGCTGGTCATCGTAACTGAAAATGCCCCGCCGCGTTTGCGCGGACGACTAGCCGTCTGGCTAGTAGAAGCCCGCGCAGGCGTTTACGTCGGTGATTTAGGACGGCGAGTACGAGAAATGATTTGGGAACAAGTGACCGAAGGTATTGAAGAAGGTAACGCAGTCATGGCGTGGAGTACCAACACCGAATCGGGTTTTGATTTCATGACCGCAGGTAAAAATCGCCGTATGCCCGTAGAAATGGATGGAATCAAATTAGTATCCTTCTACCCACCCGAAGAAAACAAGCAACTCGATGAAAAATAAAGACTTTTTAAAAAACTGCTTTTTAACAATTGAGACCAAAAACGTCTGTCATCTTGGTAGATTTTCAGACGTTCATTTTCCTATTTTCATTCAATAGGTTATGATTAGTACGTTCCCCACACCAGTGGGGCTGAACCGCGTTCCTAGCGGTGTTACTGATGTGTTGTTTGACGTTCCCCACACCAGTGGGGCTGAACCGCGGAAGCCAAAAAGTAAAAGCTTTACTTTTAAACGTTCCCCACACCAGTGGGGCTGAACCGTTTGCCCCGACTGTAATTGCGCTTTACTCAATACGTTCCCCACACCAGTGGGGCTGAACCGCTTTTCAGCTTTGGCGGGTCGTTCGGTCTATCACGTTCCCCACACCAGTGGGGCTGAACCGCCTGAATAGCTACTGGGAATAGATTCCCAGTAACGTTCCCCACACCAGTGGGGCTGAACCGCACATAATATAACCAGTGCTTTCTATCCCGTTACGTTCCCCACACCAGTGGGGCTGAACCGTTACACCTGAATCAGGTGTAGAACACAATGACACGTTCCCCACACCAGTGGGGCTGAACCGAGGAATTAGTATGTTGTGGTTAATGCTTTTTTACGTTCCCCACACCAGTGGGGCTGAACCGCCTACTAGGGAAAAAAAAACTAATCATGCTTAACGTTCCCCACACCAGTGGGGCTGAACCGTATTTGGAGACTGCTCAACAGGACATTGAGACACGTTCCCCACACCAGTGGGGCTGAACCGCCCTCAACCAAGATAGTCACGCCGTTAGCCAAACGTTCCCCACACCAGTGGGGCTGAACCAGTTTTGCAGTCGGTATCAAGGGCGTATTGATTACGTTCCCCACACCAGTGGGGCTGAACCGACAGTTAGGCTGTATATAAAGACAATCTTCTTACGTTCCCCACACCAGTGGGGCTGAACCGCAATAAACTGTCTTTGGCTAAAGAGCGATATGACGTTCCCCACACCAGTGGGGCTGAACCGCAAACAGAAGCACCGCCGATTATTACCCCGCTACGTTCCCCACACCAGTGGGGCTGAACCGCATGAATTCATGATCGTGATCGTCATCATCACACGTTCCCCACACCAGTGGGGCTGAACCGTAACTTAAATCCAGTTCCAAACCCAGTGTGGCACGTTCCCCACACCAGTGGGGCTGAACCGCCGCATGATATGCGTGTAGCCAGTCCGTTCCTACGTTCCCCACACCAGTGGGGCTGAACCGCTGATTTATATCTAGCATTTTCACTAAATATTACGTTCCCCACACCAGTGGGGCTGAACCGTCTACAAGCCCCGTCATTGCTGATACTTACACACGTTCCCCACACCAGTGGGGCTGAACCGACACTGTGTGTTGTTCAGCGTCGAGAGATACCACGTTCCCCACACCAGTGGGGCTGAACCGATATGGTTGCGCAAAAATGTGGCGTGTTAGTTACGTTCCCCACACCAGTGGGGCTGAACCGACATAAAACCCGATGTAAATATGGATTGGCAAACGTTCCCCACACCAGTGGGGCTGAACCGACGAACCAGAGGCACAGGAATGGGTAGCCGATACGTTCCCCACACCAGTGGGGCTGAACCGCACGGCATTGTTAAAAAAGCTATTGGCTACGGACGTTCCCCACACCAGTGGGGCTGAACCGAGGAACGCGCCAGACTAATCACGGATAAGAATACGTTCCCCACACCAGTGGGGCTGAACCGTGAATCAGGACGCATTGCCGACCAAGGGCTAGACGTTCCCCACACCAGTGGGGCTGAACCGAGACGGTATCAGGCGAGATTATTGATGAACTGACGTTCCCCACACCAGTGGGGCTGAACCGACACCATAGACGCTACGCCTAACGGTGGACGTACGTTCCCCACACCAGTGGGGCTGAACCGCCTTGCTTGGCAATGGAAAACGAAATAGACGAACGTTCCCCACACCAGTGGGGCTGAACCGAAACGAGGTAATTCGTGGGAGCGGCGTAGTTCACGTTCCCCACACCAGTGGGGCTGAACCGTGGACGCAAGGTGGACAGTGTAGTAGACGCTGACGTTCCCC
>CAIUVX010000056.1 GCA_903902705.1 uncultured Methylococcales bacterium | reverse complement strand
TATTGAACAAGGAGAAACGCTATGGTCTCTACCAAACAAGGCTTAGGCGGGATTTGCCGCGCAGAACTAACTTAAAACATATGACACAAGAAGACTTTGATGAAACGATCTTAAACTACAATGAAACTCCGAGAAAGAAACTGATGTGGAAAACTCCTCTTCAGGTCTTTAATGAAAATTTACACTGTGTTGCACTTGCAGCTTGAATGTGGCATGGATAATTTATAGTTCGATATTTTCAATAATTTTATCAATATCAATTTTGTTTTTATTTCTATAGAAAGTAAAATGGCCGGTAAAGTGAACGTGCTGCCAGGCAACCAGTGATGACTTTTTGAGAGGTTGTAATTACCACGCTTTTCTCAATTCAAGAAACTAATGAATAAAATCAAGAAAGTCTTGTGGACACACCACATACTTAATTTTGATATCTTACCAGTGTTTTTTGACTCTCAACCCCAAGGAAATGGGTTGATGAAACTTTGGGTTTAGGGAGCAAAGAAAACGATCGTTTTCTTAACCAAGACTTTTTCGCATGCATGATCTTAAAACAGGGTGATGACTACGGTTCTATAAACGGTAATCATTCACCCTTAACGTAGTCCCCTGCACTCTCCCGCAAACGACCCTGTGATCATTTCAGTTCACAAACATGAAATTATTATGGCGCATCGTACTTGCCTACGCCCCCTTGGTGCGCCTCCACCCATATTCCGTCCCCTCCGCGCGTCAGTGCACTTGCGGCTGTTTCGAACGTCAGGAAATTCCCGACCTGGTCTGTCGATTTAAGCTGACGATGATGAGACTCTTTGGATTTAAAGCCAGTCAAACCTAATGTCTGGACAATTTTTTTTGCATTCATAATACCCACTCCTCTTTATTTTGACGGTTAACCTTAATATGATCAGTTGAGGTGTCTGTTCAACACCTTGCCTAACCATAGTTATAATAAGTTAAATACCTAGACGTACATAATTGATTTTTTTTGTCTTTTCTAGTCTTATGAGAAGATGATCTGGGTCAAGTTGGAATTTTACAAAACAATCTATTGCTTAGATGCAGAAATACTATATACTCAAACCCTAATTCCTGCACTCTCCCGCAAACGTCCCATTATCAAAGATCATTTCAGTTCACAAATGAACATGATATCAACTATGCCATGCTATATCATTGTGTATCGGCAAGTGCGTGTTTAAGCCACATTCGAGATATTGCCCGTGCGTGCCGCGTGTGAGTGCACTTGCGGTTTTTTCGAGTGTCAGGAAATTCCCGACCTGGTCTATCGATTTAAGCTAACGATGACCGGACTCTTTGGATTTAAAGCCAGTCAAACCTAATGTCTGGACAATTTTTTTGCATTCATAATACGCACTCCTCATTTATTTTGATGGTTACCTTAACATGGTCAGGTGAGGTGTCTGTTCAACACCTTGCCTAACCATAATTATAGTAAGTTCAATACCTAGATGTATAGAGCTGATTTTTTGTTTTTTTCTCGTCTTACTGAGAAGATGATCTGAGTCAAAATGGCAATAAGCTGGCCGATCGCTATGAAGGGCAATAAAAGGGTTGATGGATAGCGGAAACTCGTTAGAGTTATCCACCAACATAGACATTTAAAAAAAATGATGGCATCATTTTTAGTCGAAGCCACCCCCCCCCAAATGGAACAACAACTCAACAGAAATAGGGATAAAATATGATGAATCACTCCTCAAAAATAGCTGCTTAGTATTTTTGACAACGGGGTGCACCTTACCTTAAACCCATGTTGTCTTCTTTGATTTCTAACTCTTGTTTCTTGGAAAGACCTTTAGCACTTAATTGCAGTTGCTGAAATTTTTTTTATCTACCCCTGAACGCTTACTCTAAAAATGGTAGCTCCTCCACTCTTCCCGAACAAAAAGATTCTGTAACTACCCAGGTTTATT